>JBCCFA010000104.1:0-10833 GCA_039029975.1 Pseudomonadota bacterium | reverse complement strand
GACCAGCCTTTCTATCATTTGCTTGCGGAAAATGAAGAAACCACTTACGAGGCTTATGTCTCGGAGCAAAACTTGTTAATTGACGATTCGGGTGAACCCATTCGACATCCTGATGTGGATGATTTGTTCGGCGCACACAAGAACGGGCACTACGAAAGAAAAATGCATCAATCACACTAAGGAGCCTCTGATTAAGTCATGAACTCGCATCTTGCGTTCAAACCCGCTGTCTTCTGCGTTGCGAATCTTCGAAATAGCACCACTATTCCGTGCGATTCGCGCCTTAAATACAACGCGTTTGAATCACAATCTGCTTCGCCCAGACTCAATCAGAGGCTCCTAGGGCGCCTTTTCTGATTAAGTCATGAACTCGCATCTTGCGCTCAAACCCGCTGTTTTCTGCGTTTCGAATCTTCGAAATAGAACCACTATTCCGTGCGATTCGCGCCTTGAATACAAGGCGTTTGAATCACAATCTGCTTCGCCCAGACTTAATCAGAGGTTCCCTAACGCAAAGCGTTAGTGTAAGAATAACAATGGCGCGTTGTTCAGCGCGCAACCAAGCATAGGGGATCAAATGAATATCAAATTGTATGGTGTGTCGATCAGCAACTACTTCAGTACTGCCAAGGCCGCCTTGGTTGCGAAAAATCTTGCTTTCGAGGAAGTCGCCAAATTTCCTGGTGACGATCCCGAAGTCGTTGCTTTAAGTCCAATGGGCAAAGTGCCCTATATAGAAGTAGACGGCAAACCACTTTCAGAAACGAATGTGATCTTCGACTTTCTAGAAGATGTGCAACCGAATCCGGCCCTGTATCCTGCAGACCCATGGGATCGCGCTAAAGCCAAAGAAATCATCCGCACCGCCGAACTCTATATCGATTCCCCAGCGCGCAAACACATTGCCTCAGTATATTTCGGCCAACCAGTGAACGAAGCCCTAATTGATCCCGTCAAAGGAGAATTAGATAAAGGCTTGGCGGCTTTCAAAACACTCGCTCGATTTGCGCCTTATGCCGCGGGCGAGCAATTTAGTTTTGCGGATATTGATGCGTACTTCCAACTACGTTTCGCGAATCTCCATGCTCAGAAAATCTATTCGTGGGACTTTATTGCAGAAGATAGTACGCTTAGCGATTACATCGCGTTGGTGGGCGAAAATGAGTCCGTTAAATCGGTAGACGAAATTTTGCAACGAGACTTCATTGCATTCACCAATAAATAAAAACTGAATGGGGATTTTATTCAATCATGAGCCATGACATTACCTTATACGGCTTCGGAACGACGCGTTCCGCGCGCTGTCAGTGGACTTTGCTTGAACTAGGCGTCGAATTTAAATTCATTGAAAGGAGTGGGCTTATTGGTAGCGATGAACTACGGGCGTTTCATCCGCAGGCTAAGCTGCCCGCAGCCATCGTAAATGGTGATGCGATTTTTGAATCGACGGCGATTTGCAATTACTTCTGCGACCTTTATCCCGAAAAAGATTTGATTCCACGTCCGGGTACGGTGCGGCGAGCCCAACATGATCAATGGTGTGCCTTTAACCTGTCTGAGATGGAAGCTTATCTGTGGAGCAATGCAAAACATCAAAGTTTTTACCCCGAAGAAAAACGCGTCGCGGAAGTCGTTGCACCAAATACCGAAGAATTTCGCGCTGGCGCGAAAGTAATCGATGAATTGCTGGGTGAGCAGACATATCTTCTAGGCAACGAGTTTAGTGTTACTGATATTGTGGTTAGTTGGACCTTGAACTGGGGTCGGCGCATGAATGTCATTGACGGTTTTGACAATATCCCGACCTACCTGGGAAATTTATTTGCACGTGAACACTGTACGCTGAACCAAGAATAAATCTAACGCTCAAACACTCCGCGAGATCAGGCGATGCAGAATATCGAGCCGCGAACGGCTTACTGGATGCTCGTGGCCACGCAGTTCCTTTGGGCGAGCGCATTAATTGTTGCCCGCGGTGTGCATGAACTCATTCCTCCGATTGCTTTTTCGTTTTGGCGCTGGATCGCGGCGGCGCTAATCATGGCGCCTTTTGCGCTGCCTTTACTGCGGAAAAGTTGGCCGCAGTTACAATCAAAATTACCGCGAACTATCGCCTTGGGTTTTTTCCTGGCAATCGGCAGCACGGGATTAGTGTGGGCGGTTCAATTCACAACGGCGACCAACGCCAGTTTAGTCGCCGCCAGCCAACCCGTGGTCACTGCTATTGTCGCGTGGATAGTTCTGAAAGACAGGTTAACTATTCTCCAGCTTTGCGGTGTGATATCGGCATTAATTGGCATCGTTATCATGGTCGCTCGGCTGGACGTCGAAATCATTAGGCATTTAGATTTCAATCCCGGCGACGCCATAATGTTGGGGTCTGTAGTTTTCTACGCGTTCTACACCATAAACTTACATCGTTGGCTAGGCGGAACACATCCATTGCTGATGTTGTTTTTGGCAGCTGTAACTGGCTCGATTTTTCTGATCCCTTGCGTAATCTTCGAAGCACACTTTGTGGGCACCCCCACGCTAGTTTGGCCATCAATCGGCGCCGTGCTTTACATGGCGGTGGTGCCAACTGTACTCGCGACAACCATGTGGAACGCCAGTATTGGTGCAGTAGGTCCCAACAAGGCAACCATATTTTTAAATTTATTACCCGTTTTTGGGGTGCTATTGGGCGTGTTGTTATTGGGAGAAACTTTATATCACTACCATATCATCGGTGGGCTTTTCGTCTGCGCGGGGATTAGCTTGATGGTCCGTAGAGCCTAGACGCTCACATATACGAATCGCATACTCAATCCCAGCTTGTTACACTGGCACAGTAGTTTTTCTTTGGGTCTTTTGCATGTCTAACCCGCAACGAAACACGCGTATCAGCGACGAAGAAACCATCGCCTCGGGCGTAGAAGATGGCATGACGCTGGCTTTCGGCGAACCTTACCCAATGGCACTAATTCGGGCCGTGATCCGTCGCCGAGCGAAAAATCTAACAGTAATCTGCAGCGGCGTTGCATTGGATATGCTAATCGCCGCCGACTGTGTGTCGAAAGTCATCTCTTACTATGCTGGTGGCGGCACAGGCATCCCAGTTGCACCCAGTTTTCGGGCGGCCGCAGAAGCGAATCGAATTGAGATTTGGGAATGTGAAGAAGGTTTGTTATGCGCCGGCCTGGAAGCGGCGGCCAAAGGCCTGCCCTATTTACCTTGGCGTGGTGGGGTTGGTACATCGCTGCCAGAAATTAATGCCGATCTAAAAATCATTAAAGATCCTTTCGAAGGACAAACCTTAATTGCAGTGCCGGCGATCAAACCCGACATCGCGTTTCTGCACGCGGCGCAAGCCGACCACTATGGCAACGTCCAACATCATGGCGGCCCTGGCTGGCTCGATTTATTTTTGCATCGCGCCGCCAAAAACACAGTGGTCCAAGTTGAGAAATTCGTTGCCAACGAGACTATCCGCGCCAACCCTTGGTTCACGACAATCGATAATGCCGATGCCCTGGTGAACACCCCCTATGGCGCACACCCCTTTTACAGCCGTGGTTACTATCTGCAGGATTTGACGTTTGTAAACGATTACTTAGCGGCGTCGAAAGACGCAAGCCTAGGCGACAGAGCGGGCTTAGAGAATTTTTTTCAGAACTACATTCGAGATTGTGCAAGGCATAGTGACTACGTGAACAAGATTGGCATGCAACGCCTTCAAACCCTCAATGAATACTAAAGTAGAAAAACACACAAACGCCGCGTTTTCTATCCCGGAACTGATGGCAGTCGTGCTTGCGAGAGATCTAAATGACGGCGAGCAGCTCCAAGTAGGTGTCGCGCTTCCGGTTCCCGAAGCTGCGGTTCGATTAGCCCACCTCATGCACGGCCCCAATATGGAATTGGTGTTTCTGGGTGCCCGCATGAACGTCCATCATTTGGATTTCATTCCGTTGCCCGCCTTCAATTGGGACAGCCGCACGGTAAGATGGACAGAATCATTCAGCGATCGCGGACACCGTTTCGATCAGATCAAAGATTGGCATCGTCGTGTGTTTTTCATCGGCGGCATTCAGATCGACAAGTACGGCAACAGTAATCTAATCGGAATTAAAGACGAAAACGGCGGATTTAAATTTCGCGGCCCAGGGCCGGTTGGTACCCCTACCCTTACAACCCACGTTGGCAGGTACTACATCGTATTAAATCAGCATAATCGTCGCGTGCTGGTTGAGGAGTGCGACTTTGTTAGCGCGGTCGGATGGCATCGCGGTGGCGCAGATGCGCGTCAGAAACTGGGACTTCCCGGGGGCGGCCCTAAGTACTGCCTCACACCCTTATGCGTGATGGATTTTTGCGAACGAGAGAAACGGATGCGCTTATTTTCGATTCATCCGGGCGTTAGTATTGACGAAGTCGTTGCAAATACCGGCTTCGAGTTAATTATTCCATCAAACGTACCGACGACACTTGCGCCTCGTCAGGACGAGTTGGAATTTTTGCGCACGCGAGTCGATAAAAGTGGCGCGTTACGATAACGCGAAAGGAGTAACTCATGGCTTTTGGAAATAACAGCGTTCAGTTTCCGAACGAAAGCGAACAATATCGAAGCGCCCGCAATGAGCTGCTAGAAGCAGAAATTGCGTTGCGTGACAACATTGAAAAAGTTGCCGCCTTGCGCCGGACACTGCCGCTGGGTGGCCTTGTCGGCGACTACGATTTCGAGCAGATATCTCCCCAGGTCGACGGTCCTGTATCACTTGAAAGTTTATTCTCTGACAAACACTCGTCTCTCATTATTTATAACTACATGTTTGCACCAGAAGCGGAGAACCCTTGCCCGCTATGCACTTCTTTTGTCGACGGACTAAACGGTTCTTGGCCACACATTGCTGAACACGTGAGCATAGCGGTCATCGCGAAAGCACCGGCGGAAAAATTATTACGCTTAAGCCAAGATAGAAAATGGCACAACGTTCGCCTCCTGTCGTCGTTTGCCAATAGTTACCAACAAGACTATGCCGGTGAAACAGCCGATGGACAGCAAATGCCCATGATGAATGTGTTTGTGAAACGAGACGCTAAAATCTATCACCACTGGGCCAGTGAAATGCTGTTCGCGCCGTCCGACTGGGATTCACGGCATATCGATATGCAATGGCCACTCTGGCATTTCTTTGACCTCACACCGGAAGGTCGCGGGGGTCAGCGCTATCCGCAACTAAAATACTAGCGTAACGAACACTAACTAGACATCGCGGCGATATATTTTTCTATACCCGCAAGAAATCCCGGAAAATCAAATTCTGGAAACGGGGCACCATCTAGATGTCCTTCGTAGAACGGAAAATAAGCGCCCGGCGGCGTCGGGTTTGCTTGTAAAAGTGTTACTCCTGCGGCTTGATACTCAGCTATTCTCTGTTTGATATTCGTTGCGTCGCCCGTAAGGGTCAATCGATTGACCATGTCGTCCGAAATACCGCCCAATGCACTCGAGTAGTCCTTGGCAGTAACAGCTGCTTTGAGCGCTTCCAGTTCATCGGCGAATCCAGCTTCGCTGACGCTGTGTTCGTACGCTGGTGAACTTTTAGTTGCGGTGGCGTATTGCATTACTTGCCCGCGATGGAGAGAAAACGCTTGCGCGTCATCACTACATAAAGTGGGCATGCCAACGCTGACTTCAAAGTTGTCGAGCGTGCGGCCGGCGCGCTCGGCACCCTTTCTTAAACTTGGCATGACAACACGCTCAACATATTCGACTGACCAAAAAGCGCCTATTACGCCGTCGGCAATCTCGCCGGCTAGCTCGAGCATTTTCGGGCCCACCGCAGCCATATACACCGGTACCGGCTCCGGTGGCGGAAACGTTAATGAAAAATGTTTAATTGAAAATACTTCACCGTCGTGGCTCACGGTTTCCCCAGCAAGTATACGTTTGACGATTTCAACAAACTCACGCATGGCAGTAAGCGGTTTTTGATACTCCCGTCCGTGCCAATTTGTGACATACGGCCGAGCCTGCGACCCAACACCCAAAATAACCCTGCCGGGCAAACCGCTATTTAGCGTTGCCATGGTCAACGCCATCGTTAGCGGCGAACGACTCCAGGCGCCGACGACCGCCGAGCCCAAGCGCAAATGTTCTGTATCTGTGCCAACGAAAGCCATAGGAGTAAGCCCATCATTGAAGGTGATTTCTGGAAACCACGCGCTATCGAACCCGCCTTCGTCCAGCTGCAAAGCAAATTTTCTTATCATTTCGAGCGGCATCGCGTTCAGAAAGACGCCCAGCTTGCATAATTCGGTATTAGTCATCGGTAATGCTCACTCGCAAGGCTAATTAGTGCGGACCGTTTTTAAGAATCGGGCTAAAATGCACTTTGCGTGCTCAATGCCAGAATTTCCCAAAACTAGATTGCTCGGACTGTATATGGCCTTTTTATCAAGATCAATTCTTCCCTCGCCTTACCACTTTCTTCTTGCCGGTTTGCTCGTGGCGCTTTTTGTCACCAGTAAGGCATTTGCTAATGAAACCGCCGCTGTAGAAACCGAAAGTACCGAAGAAGAAGTTGTCATCGCGGAGTTTCAAAAAACACCGCGTGCAGCACTTACCCATTTTCTTGCGGTCATGGATGGCGCTAAGAAAGACAGTTCGAAGGATATCGGGGAAGCCATTCAAATACTTGATCTCAGCGACGTTAATGCGCTGGTCCAAGCAGAGAAAGGCAAAGAACTGGCCTGGACCTTACTCAACGTTCTAGAACGAGGCAAACTAACTAACACGAAGCGCGTTTCAAATCGGGCTACGGGAAACCCGGTCACCGTCGGCAAATTCGACGCTGGCAATATCGTCTTCAAATATCTTGAGGATCGCGGCTGGCAATTTAGTCAAGAGAGCCTCGCAGCGCTGCCAGACATTCTGGATGAATTGAAAGCCCGCGAAGCCGATAAACCTGAAGCTACAGCAGAGTCGGTTGCCGATAGCTATTTACCATTAAGCGTCCGGTTGCGACAGGCAATGCCGGCGAACCTCAAACAAAAAACCTTTGCCATGGAACATTGGCAGTGGATCGGCATACTCGTCACTATCCTTATCGGTTTTATTGTCGATAAATTGGTGGCCTTGCTTTTGCGTTTCGGCGTTCGCTCTTGGAAAGCGCGCGTGGGCTCCGGGGCCTATCAAGCCGTAGATGGCAATATCTTGCGCCCATTAGGTCTAATGGCAATGGCCATCGTGTGGTGGATGGGGTTGAACGTGATGGGCTTACCACCGCAGGTGCTCGTGGTATTGCTGATTTCGGTCAAATTTCTGACTTGCTTATCCGCCGTCTGGAGCGCTTACCGGCTGGTCGACTTGTTGCGCGCATTCTTAATGGATAAAGCGCTTGGCACCCAAAGCAAACTCGACGACGCCTTAGTACCGCTCTTAACAAAGACGGTCAAAGTTTTTGTTACCGTCATGGGCGTCATCTTTATTGCCGAGAATCTAGATGTCGACGTGACAAGCTTACTTGCCGGCTTAGGTTTAGGCGGTTTGGCTTTCGCTTTAGCGGCAAAAGATGTTGCGGGCAATTTATTCGGTTCGGTCACTGTTCTGCTCGATCAGACGTTCCACGTTGGAGATTGGGTGGTCATTGGCGACGTGGAAGGGACAGTCGAAAAAATTGGTTTTCGGAGTACGCGGATTCGAACTTTTTACAATTCCATCGTCTCCGTGCCTAACTCCGGGCTTATCACCACCAGTGTCGATAACATGGGCAAACGAGAATTTCGCCGCCTGAGTTGCAAGTTATCTATTGCCTACGATACCCCCCCCGATCGAATAGAAGCTTTTTGTGAAGGCGTTAGAGAAATCGTGCGCCTACATCCCTACATGAGGAAAGATAATTTTCATGTCTATTTGAATGAATTGGGCGCCGCATCGTTGGATATTCTGGTCTATGTGTTTTGGAAAACGCCTAATTGGGCGACGGAATTGCGAGAACGCCATCGTTTTTTACTCGATTGCTTACGACTCGCGAAACGACTGGGCGTTGAATACGCATTCCCAACTCAAACGCTACATATGATCGAATCGGCCGGTGGCCAACCACCTGCAGAAACTGGAGAATTCTCGCCGCTCGCCACGGAAGCTGAGGCCAAACAACGCGGTCTAGATGAAGCGCGCGCAATCGTTCGAGAAACGACAGGCCTAGATACGGTACCACCCCCCGTGATTCTCGGCGACAAAGCCGGCGATGAGGATGGCGAATAAAGAATTAGTGAACTGTCGGTTGATCGAGCAGTGTTAGTATTCTGTTTTTGATTTCAGCGCGCATAGATAACAGGTTTGCACCTTTGACCAACCGACCGGGTATATTATCAACACCGCCAACCGATTCTGGGTTTTCTAAAATTTGACGGGCGCGTTTAGATAAGGACGCGAGAAAACCCCAATCTGTTTCAGAGCCGGTACGCCAAGCATGATAGCGCAGCGTTTCAATGTACTTTCTGTCATCGATACCCTCGCGAACTGCATAAGCCTGAGCACCTGCGAGGACCGGGCCGCGGGTATTACGGTTCTTCCTGCCATGCTTGTCGAAAGGTAAAGCATGGTGAACCGTCCAACCTTCGTTGAACAAATCCCCTTTATAATTGGCCCAAATTAATACCGTTTCGGAGCGCGTAATCCATGGCCTGAATCCCAATCCGAACTGGGTCGTGTCTGTTATCGACCAAGCACCCGTATAATTCCAGTATTCACCGCCGAGCTGGTCCTGTAATTGGCGACTTGCTTCGCTTAATACGTTAGAACCAATCACCGCGAAATTAAACACGGGTTGCTCGCCGCTCATTCGCAATTTTAAGTACTCCGCCTCACGCGGCCGATGTTTGCCTGCGAGATGTTTGCCCGAACTTTGATAGTGACGGGTGTAGTTGGGTCGCCACTCGGTCATATATAGCCGGGTATCGGGACTTTCTGCTTTCACGTGCGGAATTGCAGAAACAACCGCACGCGTCGCATCTTGATCTTTTAGCGCTTCGTCAAACGGATTGATAACAATTTCCGGCCAATTGCGAACCCGCTCAACTGCTTTGATTGCTTGCAGTAACTCGGCAAATTTCTGTCTTCCTTCTGCTGTATCAAATGGCGCCGTAATACCAGCACCCTTTAACACGTTTAGGAATTGTTGATATTTTCCCGAACCACCCCAATTCCAAAAAAGCACGTCGCCCATACCAAACTTTTTTAAATTCCGCATGGTTTGATCAAATTTTTTAAATTTTGGATTGGCCCTATCAACAATCAGTCGGCCATTAGGATTGAACGTAAACGGAATTTCATTTCCCTTATTAAAAAAACCGCCGGCAATATTGAAACCATAGCGGCTGTCAATTTCTATCATCTCTGGGTAGTAGCCGGTAAACCCGCCTTGCCATAGATCGTAAGCAGTGCCAAATGCGCCTGCGTGAAAATCATTAACTTGTAATTCGAATGGCAATACCTCGAGTCTGATCGGCAAGGAAAATAACTCTCGATCACGGTTTCGAAGCACAAATTTAGTTGCATACAAGCCCGGTTCTTGCCCAACGGAAATATGAACGTCAGCCACAATAACCATCGTATAGGACTTCGGAAACAACCAACTATTCTCATCGGATGCCACTAGCACCATGGGTTTAACGATTTGAGTAGTGTCGCGCTTGCCCGACTTGGACCTGGCTAAGTACGGTAGCATCAAGCGAAAACTCACATTGAGCGGCGCCACCGCATTACCGTCCTTGCGCCAGGGTTCCAACTGAGCGGTGATATCAAGATTGGCGTCAAGGCTGCGAATTGCGAACGCATAAGCCTCACTTTCTCCCAGCGCAGCAAATTTTTGCGGGTTACCTTCAGGCATTTCACCGCTCAGGTCACGGAACGGTCTCACTTCCAGCCAATGAGGAATTGAGCGAACTATTACCCTAGCGTTTGGATTTACGGATTGCCCAACATGCTCAACCTGCGGCCTTTCCGACAATTGTCCGGCCCAAGAATCGAAAAAATGGCGGGTCGCGCGCAAATCATTCTGCTCACCGGCCTGCCAATCAGGAACGAAAGCGTTTCGTCCCCAAAACGTCGGTGGTTGAAACTCCTGTAGCGACGGGATGGTGGAAAATCGAAAGCCTTGTGCTTTGTGGATAACGGTGTAACTCAAGGCTAGAGCGAGACCTACAACTACTAGCAAGGACACTAAGCGTAGTGGCACTAATGACGCACCCTAAGATAAAACGAGAAGATTAACGATTAAGATACTAGCATCTTTGTCGAGAGGCGGTAGCGGTTAGCGCGATCACGAAAACAATTAAGGCACCAAGAAGCGACCCCGGTGCAAACGGAATTTGACGGGTATCGTCTGGCTGACTACCGAAATCAGCTCGCCACGCTAGTGCATAGGGCCAACTAAATGCGCTGCCGTGTTGATGAGAAACACGAAGTTCATAACTTCTGTACGGCAACAAATCGAACCAAATGTTTTCCGTGTTATCTATCGAACTAGTGGAACTCGCGATTAGTACCTCTGCTCCCGTTGTGACGTCAACTAACTCGATATTCAAATCATAAAGAATGGGTGCGGGAGTAAAAATAATTTCTGATGAATTAACGTTCAAATGCCATACTAAGCTTGCAATGAGCTTTCCCGGATTAGCCAGTGTCGCGAACGAATAGATAGAAACTTCGTTCTCAGACCCGTAGGATTCGACAATATCATATCCGGACTCTAGGATAACGGCCCCGCTATCTTGCTCACCCCCGGCAATAATGTTGTAGCTATTGAACACATTTAGTTGGCCAGCACCGTAACGGTAGTCGAG
>JBCCFA010000103.1:0-10953 GCA_039029975.1 Pseudomonadota bacterium | reverse complement strand
CTTCTTGGTTGATGGCACGATCCAGCTGTTTGACGAAAACGGAAAATCTGAAACCTTGATTTCGACCGATCCCAACTCGAAAATCGCGTTGGGACGATTCGCGAAAAAAGCGCAAGACATGGTGGCCAATTGCCCCACAAAGCTCGTGCGTTTCCCTTGGGAAGTGCTCGAGAAGTACTTAATTCAGTACGCCCCCGCCGAACTCTCCTCCACGCTGGAAGTGCAAGAAATATTATCCACGACCTCATCAGACTGGATGGTGCGTTTGCTACAGTCTGAACTTTTCGCGCTGCTCCCCCCGAATAACATCCAGCGCGTGCTAAGTTCGATCGAATTTATCGAAACAGTTCCCGAAGAAGTGATCATTACCGAAGATGAGCAAGGCGATGATTTCTTCATTGTGGATTTCGGCAGCTTCCTCGTTAGCAAGCAAAATACAAAGACGGGCGGCGAAGTAGAACTGGCCCAGCTCAACACGGGTGATTTCTTCGGTGAGGAAGCACTGATTACTGGGGCACCACGCGGCGCAACTGTAACCGCAACGGATAAAGGGCGACTGATTAAAATCAATAACAGTACGTTCAAGGACTGCATTGTCGCCCCTATCGTGCCGCTACTGTCGGCAGATCATGCCAAATCACTGGTGGGTAAAGGCGCGGAGTATATCGACATGCGCGCACCCGAACAATTTGCTGAAGGTGCGATACCTGACAGCGCTCACTTGATGTTGAACATCTTACGTTCAGGTGACACAAGCTTAGACAGACAACGCACGTATGTGGTAGTCCATGAGACGCCAACAGCAGCCGCGCATGCCGCTTTCCTGCTTAGATTAAAAGGCTACGATGCCCACTGTTTGAATTTACCGTTAGAAAAATATGCCGTCCTGCAGGGCATTAACCTTGGGATGGGTGATTACGAAGGCTTAGATAACGCCGTTGAATCGAATTCGACCGAAGATCTCGAGGAAACGCGTATCAGCAATGTTAGTCAATCACCAGCGGACGCTGATTCCACAAACTCAGTGACGTTTGCAAAAATCAGTGAGCTTTCTTTAGAGCATAACGACTATCCGACAGAAGCAGCCGAAGCGGCAGATTATGCACATACCCTAACCGGTGCGGGCTTAGCTGATCTAATTGAGGAACTAAACGACAGCTATGCTGAATCCTCGGCTGCGAAGGAAGACACAACGGTACCGACTAATTTCTCGTCGCAAACTTCGACCGCCCCAATTGACGCCGACATTGAAGAGACCCCACGCGCCAAGGAATCTGATGGCTACGATATCGAGTATTTCGATGACAACGTAGACCTCGGGGACGAAGACGGAGCCGCTAGCGACAAAACAGATTTAAGCGAGGAGACACGGCGAGCGCTTGAAGACCAATTCGCGCAGCTAACAGCTGAGTACGATAAAAAGCTATATCAACAGCGCCAAACAGCTCGTCATGCGATACGCGAATACAAAATCAAGCTAGCAAAAGAATATCGAATAAAACAATTGGCGTTGTTGGAAAACGGCAAAAAGCTCATTGCGCTTGCCAATAAGGTTAGCCAGCAAAAAGCGGAGATACAGCGCGCCCGCATCGAGTTAACGGGTAATCCCAGTTTAGTCCGCCTGAACGACTATAAAGAAGAACGAAACAAACCAAGTGAGGAGCAATCGGTTCAAATAACTGATGAAACGACTGCTAATCAAAGTAACGATAACTGGTCTCATTTTCTAAAGACCGCGAAACAGTAATTTGACATTAGTTGATATGAACATGAAAACCGCTGCACTTGCAGATAACGTGGGCGACGCTTCAAACGCCGCCAAATTTCCGGATCCGATCAAGGTCGTCAAAGCGCTCCGACCGATTAGCCAATTGCCGAATCATGCACTTGAAAGGCTGATAGACCATATAGACAAAATCGATGTCGCCGACGGTCGGTCTATTGTCGACATAATTAAAGATCGTACTGGTGTTTATTACCTAATTGACGGTTGTCTAAGGGTAATCCAAGGCGATCAGATCGTGGGGAAACTCAGCTCATCCGATAAAGATGCTTTAAATGCCTTAGACAGAAGAAGTCAGGAATCGACCGATCTTATTGCGGATTCTCCTTGTGTTTTAGCCAAAATCACATGGCGTAACCTAGAAGATCTATTGTTAGAGTTCGCGCCTGCCGCGCTTAACTCGACCTTAGAGGTGAAAGAAATTCTTGCCTCTACCTGTTCGGACTGGATGGTCAGATTACTGCAATCCGATTTGCTTTCTGGATTAGCGGCTCAAGACATCCAAACTGTCATGTCGGGCGTTGAATTGCTGCAAGTTCGTAAAGACGAAACGATTATCAAACAAGGCGACGATCCGGATCATTTCTATATCATCGAGGCTGGCGAATACGCCGTAACGCGAGATGTTGAAAGCTCCGGACGAACCATCCCCTTGGCGACTCTAAAAGCCGGTGAGTTTTTCGGTGAAGAAGCACTCATTACTGGCGACAAACGCGGCACCTCTGTCACTGCAAAAACAGATGGGACGTTGCTGAAAGTTCACGGAGACACATTCACGAAAGCGATTGTTGAACCAACCTTGATGCGACTCACTGCCGACGAGACACAAGAAGCACTATCGAATGGCCGCGTTTTGATTGATGTTCGCGAAACTGATTTATATGAAGCGGGGATGGTGCCAGACAGCATTAATCTAGTCTTAAAGTTGCTGCGAATAAACAGCAATCAACTAGACAAGGAGGCACGTTATATCACCGCGGCAAACGAACCAAACGCAGCCGCCCTTGCGTCTTTTCTGCTTAGAGTACGTGGTTTTGATGCAAGCTGTCTTGATATTCCATTGGAAAATTACGCAAAAAAATTCAACATAGAACTCGAAGCCAGCACTGAAAATGCTGCCCCGCAGGACACAGCTCAATCGACGGATCCCGAACCCGTTTTTGAAATTGAAGTTGATGAGTCCCCTGTCGATATTCAAGATATCGACAAGCTGTCGTCGGAGCACGAATCTCGTGCAAACGCGCCGGCGCCAAAGGAAGATTATGCACATACAGTGATTGGGGTGGGATTGGCCGATCTAATTGACGAACTGCACGGCGATGGCGGACCCTCTGTAGAAGAAATTCCCGAGCAACAACAATCTAAAGCAGAAGAAGAAGCCCATTTACAGGAAATACATTCTCAAATCGGTGAGGGTGCTGATTTTGATCCATCGCTTGGCGAAACAGTAAATGAGGTCAGCAAACTAAAAAACGCGTCTGCCGCCAAGAAGAGTGCTGTTCAAAGCGATGCGGATATCAAAGCGGAAATAGACCGTCAGGTTAACGAAAAGGTAGCGAGAATTACGGCAAAATTGCGCAAAGAAGTATCAATCGAATTAGCAAAACAGAAAAAAGCCGGGCTACTATCTCTTAAGAATCAACAAGAGAAACTGTTGCGAAACTACCGCACCAAACGCAAAGAACTCGAAACGAATAGCCAAAAGCTAATCACTTTGGCTCATAAGATTAGCCAACAAAAAGCTGAGGTCGAAGCGCAACGTAAAACGTTAGCCGAATCTCAGGCTACGCTCGCCGAAGACAATAAACCGGCTGAGAAAGAGCCGTTGGGGGATATCTGCTAACGAGCCCCAACGTTTAATGACGAAGGTTCGAACTCTTTTCGCTTCACTTTCTTGAAATTCGCCTTGGTAACCATTTGCAAGGCGGTGCAATGCATATTTTGAACGTCCACGACAGACGCTGTGTCGATCATGGGTACGCCCGTGCCCGCATTATCAGCAAGGTGGGCATCGGGATGCGCGAGTCCGCCGATCCCGTACTTCCAAAGTACATCCGCTTTGTCATAAATCTTACCGAAAACCGGGAACATGGTTTGCGCATCGATATAAAAATAGCGGCGACCAATCGGATGGTCTTTGCGCTTGGGACGGCCCTCCAAAATATAGGACTTTCTTAGCTGCCAGGTGACGTTAGGAAAACAACCCGAGTGACCGTGAAAATCAACGAAATGAAAGTCTTCTTTGCGCGCTTTTTTCTCCGATAGCGGTACGTCATCGTGGTTGTACATGGGTAATAGCTTGTATGTTTCACCCAGGTATTTCCATTCCATGTCCATAATACGTCCGCTGTAACCCAAAAAATCCTCAATCATAATATCGCTACCGAGGAAGGCATCCGTTCTAGCAGTTGTTGCCACTCGGCGGACTCTGCGCAGCAGCGGTACGTACATCCATCCCTGCTCTGCTTCCGTATCGTCGCTGTTGTAAAAAATGAGCAACTTGGTTTTTGCTACGTCTGCAGGTTCCAGGGCTTCCAAAGTAATTGCGCTATACACGTTATGCGTATTGCGCTTCACTTCCGGCGTTGGATCCATTAGGTGCCGATGCTTGAAGCGCATTTGACTGGCCACAAACTCAAGCACCCGTTCAACCTGCTGGCTGTGCATATCAATGTAGTACCAGTACATCTCGGGAATATGCCCCGAATCACTGCCGTAGGCATAACGCATGTTCCAGGCGAGTTTTTCCCCGGCACGTGAATCTGCCGTATCTGGAACACCGGGGAACGGACGCCCCGCGACATAGTTGAACAACTCTCCTGGGTTGGAACCAAGTTCGGTACCACTACCGTGTTGTTCAGTAGCGCTAATAAACGCGTCATGCGGGCGAAAGTCGGACACTTCGCCCACGGTGATAGACAACCAATCTTGAGCAATAATGCTGGCTAAATCCGTATCAAGCAGATCGGTATATTCGCCAACATTTGACGAGTCGATAACGGTACCCGGTACTGGCGTAATCTCGGATACTTTAGGATCCAAATCGAACTCATCGGCCACAGAAGTCTGTAAGAAAAATATGAAGACTGCCGTAAAGCACCGGCGCGAAAAACCATGGAAACCTTTTGTGAAACGCGTTCTCTTACTCACTCATCACCTCATCGGCGCCAGACGGTTTGTTACGAATTCTCGACATTGAAATGTACCCAACCCAACTGGCGTGCTTGACTACTTGGACACGGCCTTACCAACTTTCAGCATGCGCGATCGCTTGCTTCAAACTGGCCGTTTGCTCAATCAGAATAACGGATTCTAGCGGGCCTTAGGTGAACCAAATGTGAAAATAAGCGATATGAGCAAGTTAAATAGCAGGTGCTGTGTACAATTCTGGTGCAATATGGACTGCGGCCCAGGCCGCCATTCCCCTTACCATCGGTGTTGCATGGTTTAAAAACGGCGCAATTTTCTGCAGCATGTCGCGTTCTTGTCGTTGACCAACCAACCACAATGTTTGTGTCACTATATCTTCATTGCTGTGGGACAAGCCCCATTCGTACACGCTCTTGGGTACTCGGCCAACATTGCGCCAACTTTCCAACAGCCTCGCGGCCGGGTTTGGTCGAATGTTCTCTTTTATCACTTCGTCGGTCACTTCCTTTAATAGGTCGTCCGGCAAACGCCGCACCGCACTGGCCGCAACCTCGGCATTCATATTCTTGCCGTGTGTAATGATTCGCGAAAACTCTTGTAAAGATTCTTTATTGCCGAATGAAGCATCCGTGGCGAGTGCGGCCAGTTGAACACGAGCGTCTTCCGAACGTTTTAGCTGCTTTATTGTTTCACGTGCAGAATCGCCAGGGACAAAGGCGAGCGCCACCGCTGCTACCTCTTTCGCATCTAAATCGCCGTGTTTAATCAGGGCCATTAATTCGTCTTCGATCTCTGCGCCCAAACCACGGGAGGCCAACAAATAATAAGCGTAAGCGCGCGTTGATCTGCGAGTAGATTCGTTTGCGACCAACGCCTTTGTGGGCTCAATCACGTCGACCTCAGGAATATGCACTAAAGCCTGTAGCGCATATTGTTGAATGAGCGGTTTATCTGAGGCGAGAACGCCAACCAAAAACTCCCCCATTTCCTCGCGCGGGTTTGTTGCCAACGATTGGGTTAAAAAATGCAGCGCTTGCGGTGTATTGGCGGCGATACGGTAGACGGCGTCTAATCCACGTGGATGTTGAACGTGGGTTAACGTGTCGATGGCGGAACGCTGGTAAACGAAGTCTTCTGATTTCGCGTAGGAGATCAGTACTTTCAACGCGTCGCCATCACCAATATCGGTGAGCGTGCCCGCCCCGGAAATCTGATCATACGGGTTGGTCGACTTAAAAAGTTCGGTGGCTACCGCTACAGCCTGATTAACCACAGCACTATCTTGGTTCGACTCTGCAAGGACAGGAAGGGAACCCACAATCAGGAGGATAATCAGCAGCGCGAGTGTGCACGTCCACTTTAGATTCATTGGTTGAAGCACGGTTTCGATCCTCTTGTTGTCTAGCCGTTCGGCGGCGGGAGTCTAGTAAACAATAAAAAAAGGCGGAGCACGATGCTCCGCCTTCTTCTGACAGGAGATTTGCCGTTTAGTTCTCTTCGCTAGACCGATGGGATCTAAGCCAATTTGAACCGTCTAGCAAATCTTGTACTAACCGCTTCCTTTAGAACTGATACTTCAACTGAAGGAAAACTTCGTCGTTGTCGCGTAATGCCCCAATACCCTCGCCAGCAACACCCAGTGATGCTTGGTTATAGGTGCTTGCTGGGAAGGCGACCGTACCCGTACCCAAGTTGCCCGGGATAAAGGACGTAAAAGGCCCTGTGTCATGGGTGAAGTTATTGGTTCCGCCCCACAAGGTGTGCATACCTAGCTTCACCGACCAGTGGTTATCCATCAACCATTCTACGTTTAGACCGGCAGTCCAGGCATTAGACTGTTCTTCCCAAACAAGGAAACCAATTGGCTTCACCGTGTCACGTAGGTAGTTACCTATGAAGAAGAAAGTCGTAATAAAGTTATGCTCGTCGTTTAAGAAACCGGTGTTCTTGTCACCTTCGTGATCAATGTACCAGGTATCAAAGATTTGCATTGACAAGAAGAACGTACGATCTTTGTTCAAAAACGGAATGAAGGTTGGTCGGTCTAAACCAATAGACCATCGCATGACGTCCGACTCGTCAACCCAATCGGCTTTTCTTGTGTTGTTCACGAGTTCGTCTAGGGTAATAGACGATTCGACTCGAAACACAATGCCAGACCACGGTTCGAAGTAATCTATCGACAGTCCGGTTGTATGCGATTGTTTGTACTTGATTTCCGTCTGGCCACCGAAGACAGCGAAGTTACCCGAATGACGCCAGAACAACTCAGCGTTGTCTTCGCGAAGGGCACGCTGAGCTTCAGCCTGCAGGTCGGATACTGAGCCATCAGGTGCCCTCACGGCGGTGCCCGACGCAGTTGGCGAAGCGGCAAAAGCGTTTATCGCTGCACCAGGGTCCATCGCAACAACGGGTATACCACCGAAACCGGCTCCACACGCGCCAGGAGCACCGCTTCCGCCACCGGTAGCTAGGTCCGCAGCCAGGTCAAATATTAGGCGGTCGTTGCAGGGTAATCCTGTAAGACCCGCCGATGCGTTAACCGTGTGGAATCGGAATACCGGGATGTCTTGCCAGCCGAAATGATGAGAAAGCGCCATACGAACGGCTTTAAAGCGAAATTCCCACCGAACTGCTGGTTCAGTATTTTTAATGTCCCACTCAGGTCTGTCTTCGAGGCTCAAGCCCGCAACCTGGCCAAAGCCAGAGGGTTTGCGATCGTCTAGTGGTCCGAAAGCACCACAGCGTGCCCAAGGGTTTGCAGCGATAGCAGCGTTAACCGCGGCGTTTGTAAGCCCGATTCCGGTGGTTGCGTAATCACCTGTTTGAGGTGCATATCGCGGACCGATGCATGGCTCTACCGTAAAGAACTCATTAAACAGCGCAAAGACGCTCTTATCCTTCGCAAATGGATGTCCCCACGGATGCGACGGGTTGCCCAATCCTACCGGACGAAACTCATCGAAGTTCCATACAAATTGAAACGCGTTATCCGTTAACGGACCGATTGCACCTGCTTTGTATTGGATAGACAGCATCCACTGAGGAATACGAATATCTTCGAACGAATCGAAAAAGAAATGCTGGCCAAAGTCGACAGGGTTCAACACGTCCTGGAGTCGGAAAAAGTCAGTCTTGCCCCAAACGATTTGCTGTTTCCCTAGGCGAATCCACCAATCACCAATAATGGCGTCGGCGTAGAGTTCACGGAACGGATATAGGTTCTGCGAATCCGTATTAGCCATCGCCACTTCTAGGTGACTATTGTCTACGTTCAAGCAGCGCTTACAGTTAAGCTCGAGCTGATTCTTGGTTGCCACGACTGGGAAACCGGGGTCGCCACCGCTGAAAAACGCTTCAGTACTGAACTTCGCGCCATTCGGTGTTCTGTTTAGGATCACCTCAAAATTTTCCGCGAGCCAAGCCGGATTCTGCAAACCGTGGGTAACAATCTTGCCAACACCACCAGTTGATAAGACATCTTCACCACCGAAGGCAAAGTCAAAGCCGCCGTGACCAACCGGATCAGTGTTAAAGCTGAAGGGGTCACCTAGATATGAAGTCCGGCTACTGCCGCGACCGCGACCGCCGATGTTTTCATAGTATCCGACATCGAATTCAGGACGAATAATTGTTGTAAAACTCAATTCGTCAAAAATGCCAACTTCTTCGTATTGGATCGTTGCTTCGACCTGCAGACGTTGAAGCCACTGAGTCAGATAGCTCTCGCCGCTACCCACGCGTGCCCGCGCCTCACTGGATAAAAAGCCTTCGATCTCGACATCGCCACCTAGTGCTTCGAACGAGATGCGCGCTTGTGCTGGTATTGCTACCAAAACACACAGAGCGACCGTCCAAAACAGATTATGGAGTTTGCCTTTCATCGGAGTATCTCCCATCGTTTCCCCCAAAAAAAATAACGGCTATTAAGCGCTAGCCGATTGCTGGTTACCTACCTCGCCGGCGCTATCGGCGTCGTCGAGGTGAGATTTCATAACAAAGCTTGGTTTGAACACTTTGACTAATAAAGGTAGCAAAGTCACCGCACCAATCATGTTGCTAATCATAAGTAGAGACAGCAGCATGGCCATCTCACTGTTAAATCGTAGAGACGAGCCCGGTATCCAGTAAATGATACCGGCGACCACAGTTACTGCGGTGAATAACACAGCCGCACCAGTCGTCGACAATGCTTCGTGCACTGCCTCATCAATATTTTTGTGTCGCACTTCCTCTCGAATCCTATCGAGCATGTAAATAGCGTAGTCCACACCAATTCCGATACCAACGGCCGTGACAGGCAGTGTATTGATGTTTAGCCCAATTCCGCGGAATGCCATGTACGCGCGGTTGATAAGCACGGCTAACGCCAATACGACAAAGACGAGTAGTGCCGCCGTAATCGAACGGTAAGTAAGCATGACTGATGCCATAACCACCAGCATAATCAAAACAGTTTGTAACAACTCAGAACGTTCGACCTCCTGGTTGCCGGCCGCCGTGGTGCCAATTATGCCGCCCGCGAATTGGGGCGTTACACCTTCTAACGGGTGTTCGGCGAGAAATTCTTCCGCTGCCTCAATCGCCGCATGCACGGTAGTGCCTGTGGCATCTTTAAAGAAGATAACGAAGTTCGCTGTGCGGCCTTCAAGATCCATATACTCCGTGATCACGCCTGGGACGGCCGCCCCCGCTTCATACATAAATAGCGTGTTGCCGATGTCCCGCTGGCTGGATGGAACTAGGGACCAACGAGGGTCGTCGTAATGGTAAAGCCGGTTGATTGAGCGTACCAAGTCAGGAATATCGCGCGTGCCACCGTAATTCACCACGCCAGCCATGTGCCGACCGAAAGCTTCCATCACTTCTAAGACCTTTGGATCTTTCATGCGATGGGGTTCTAACCCTTCAAAGTAAATACTGAGCTGGTTGGCGCCGGCAAACTTATGCGCAATCCTGGCAGCTGCGATGTTGTACTCGGATTCTTGAAATAAGATCGGTGACCCTGGTTTGTTTTCACCTACAACTGCATCTTTGGCGTAGAACAATGCGACGGCAACTAACAAAATTGCGCCGCCGAATACGGGAACAGACGCTTTGGGTGATATTAAGAAGTTTGCCCATGAGCTCATGATTCGAGACGGCAAATGGTTTTTACCAGCTTCGTCCGATTGCTCAATTTTCGGTGCTGGTAGGTAAGACAGTATCAGAGGGACCAGAACCGTCACGGTTACAAGGTTACTCAGTGACCAGAAGCTACAAAAGATGCCAAGCTTTGCGATGATCGGAATTGAAGACACAGCGAGTACCAGCAAACCTGCAGCGTCTGTAAAAATTGCAATCGATGCGGGAACGAGTAATTCACCCATACTCGTCCGGACGGCTGCGTCCTTACTCTCGCCTTTGTGAATCTCGTCGTGGTAGCGCTCCATCATCTGCACGCAATGGCTTGCAGTACGTGCAGAAATCAAAATTGGCACAACGAGGATTAACGGGTCTAAGTTGTAACCGAGCCAACCGACTAGGCCTAAACCCCAGATAGCAGCCGTTGCCGTGCCTACAAGCGGAATAAATACCCCGGCAAACGAGCGAAAATGGAGGAACAGCAGGAACGTTACGATGCCGAGCGTGATTGCGAAGATCAACCAAAGTTCGGCCGAGTGGTAGTAGATCCAGCCTTTGAGCATAGGTTCGCCGGCAGTATAAAGTTTGGTTTTACCGTCGGCTTCAACTTCCGCCTTCAGCTCCTGAAGCCGGGTATAAATCTTGTTGTAATCCAGGCGCTCTTCGTCGAACCCAGCAAGGATTAATGCGGCCTTACCATCTGCAGAAATATATTTACCGTAAACGATGTCATTGTTGAATGATTCTTCCCGAAGTTTCTTCAAGGCGACCGCATCGTTCGGTAGCTTTTGCGGCAACACTGGTTCGGATTTGATTAGGCCACCGGCAGTTGTTCGAATGCGGCGAATTTTAGGATGCGCAATACTGGCCACCTGATAGTGGTTCACCCCTTGAAT
>JBCCFA010000102.1:0-11001 GCA_039029975.1 Pseudomonadota bacterium | reverse complement strand
GACAAGGCGAGGATAGTTTCCGCGCGGTCTTTGTAATGTTCGTTTATCACAAGCATATCTACTAGCTGCGCCGAACAGGCCCCAAACTTCACAGGTCGCTCGGAGAGTCCCTGGGCAATCTTCCAAGCAACGTCGTAATCTAAGCAGCCAGGGCCAACATCCCCTGTTACACGCGGCGGCAGTCTTGTCACCATAATTTCATGAAATATGTCCCCAGGTTGTTCTTCGCGCGGTGAGCCCCCGAAGGGTAGTGAACGTAGCGCCGGATCCTCGATGCCTGACATGCGATCGTATATGTAACCAAACCAAGCGCGTCCGCCGATATCCATATCGAAACGCATATCTCCATCGGTAACCACGTCTAATCCGGCACTTTGTTGATCGGTGATACAACAGGCAACGGCGTCGTGGTACTGCTCATGAAATTTGTAATCACCGAGGTAAGCACTTGATAGCGCGCGGCCCTGCAGATTTTCAAGGAACCAATGGGGTCGCGGGAGCGAGCCAGTGATTGTGGTAGCAAGAACTTTGTCTTTTGTGGCGTTTAGCATAGTTACTCCCCCGTTTAAGCTATTTCGACATTGAAATCGCCTCTGATGGACGATATCGAAACTATTCGGCTCAATATATCTGATTCCGCGTATTTCTTGGAGCAGTTGTTAAAGCGTTTGCCGCACAAGAGATGCCTATTAGCCTGGGTCCGCGCTCGGGATCTGTGCGCAATCGTCACGACAATACCTTATAAAATCGGTAACATGGGCTGCAAATCTGTCTAACAGTCGAGGGGAGCCCAAAATGAAAAAAGCAGAACTGGATTTATGTTATCTCACGGCAACCGAAGCGATAGCAAAATTTAAATCTCGAGAACTATCACCCGTTGAATTAGTTAAAGCGCAAATCGCACGTTGCGAAGACGTAGAGCCAAAGCTGAACGCAACGACTTTTTTATTTTTTGATGAAGCCTTGAAGGCCGCACGGGCCGCCGAGGCAAAGTACAAAAAATCTAAAGGCGCTCGTCCTCGCCCACTCGAAGGGGTCACCATCGGGATCAAAGATTTCCATGATGTGAAAGGTTATACAACCACGTATGGCTCTAAGGCCTTTGAGCACAATAAACCGACCCAATCTGCACCTACCGTTGATCGTTTACTGAAAGCTGGGGCCATTATGTTGGGCCGAACGACAACCCCGGAGTTCGCGCACTCGGGAATAACGAATAGTCCGCTTTGGGGTATTACCCGTAATCCTTGGAATCTCAATTGTACGCCGGGTGGCTCTTCGGGTGGTTCGGCGGCAGCGATCGTTTCCGGCATGATGACCCTCACTGACGGGACTGATGGTGGTGGTTCTTGCCGAATGCCTGCGGGTTTTTCCGGCTGCGTTGGTTATAAGCCGCCGTTTGGCCGTAACCCTAGCGATCAAGGACACCCGCTAGAAACATTATTAGTGCACGGGCCGATTACTCGTAGCGTTGGCGACGCCGCAGCAATGCAAAACGTGATGAGCGGTTATCATTCGTCCGACCAAGCGTCGCTAAAAGAACCATACGTTCTACCCGAAACCTTCGATTCTGTTAAGGGTATGAAAATCGCCTACTCAATGGATCTAAACATTTTCGAAATTGCGCCAGACGTTGAAAAGAATACGCTTGATACCATCAAAGCGCTGCGGCGCGCGGGCGCGAAGGTCGAAGAAGTAGATCTTGGCTGGCACTGGGGAATTTATGATGCCTGGTACACCCGCTGGGAAGGCGCCTTCGCCGGTTTGATCGGCGACATATTGCCCCGTTGGCGCTGGGAGATGACGCCTTTTTGTTTGAAGATCGCTGAACGTGGCCTCGAACATTCTGCCGCGCGCTTCTATCGCACAAATGCGGGACGTGCTGAGCAATGGGATTCTCTGAACAAAGTTCTGAGTAAATATGAGGCGTTGCTCTGTCCCACGCTCGCGTGTTCTTCCTTACCGGTCACCCACGACGACGATGGCAGTGACTTTACCATTAACGGGAAATCTATGAATAACTACCTTGGTTATTCAATGACCTGGCCATTCAATAACGTTAATTGGTGTCCGGTCATGAGTGTACCTAGTGGTTACGGTGATGGTCATATGCCAACGGGCATTCAAATTTGCGGCCGCACTTTTGACGATGAAACCGTGTTTAGAATCGCGGCTGCAATTGAGCGTGCGCGTCCGTGGATTCAAGAGCGGCCGAAAATAAAATAGCGGAAGTTCTAGGTCGCAATCGTCGACAAGCAAATTAATCGCTCGCAGTGACTGATCACCATATCGACACAGACGTTTTGATTATCGGTGCTGGCGGCGCGGGTATGTATGCAGCGATCGCTGCCGCAAATGCTGGTGCCGAACATGTGTTGCTGCTCGACAAAAACATGATCGGGCGCGGCGGCGCAACGATTATGGCGCAGATGACTGTGGCTGCGGCCTTGGCGGAGAGCGAACCCGATTCTTGGCAAGGACATTTACAAGACACGCTGAGTGCCGGACGTGGGCTGTGCGATGAAGATCTTGCCACGCTACTTTGCGAGCAAGGGCCGGCGCGCATGCGTGAAATGGATAACTGGGGCGTTGGCTGGGCTCGGGCAGATGGAAAAATAAGTCAGGTAATGGCGCCTGGTCATGCGGTCAAACGGTGTTGCTATGTGGATTTCTTAAACACCGGTCCAGCCGTATCGTCCACGTTACGCAACCGCGTTAGCCGTGTTCGAAGTATACAGCGGCTCAGTAACGTCACGGTATCCGATTTAGTTGTGCAAGATGGGCGCTGCGTCGGGGCCGTGGGTTTCGATCTCGCTGCCGGTCGATTCGTCACGATCGGGGCGGGTGCAA
The DNA here is from genome assembly GCA_039029975.1 of Pseudomonadota bacterium. Taxonomy (GTDB): domain Bacteria; phylum Pseudomonadota; class Gammaproteobacteria; genus JBCCFA01. Next base: position 8,151 of record JBCCFA010000102.1, on the reverse strand, counting down.
CAGTGATTGCGACCGGCGGTTTAACGAAACTATTCTCGCGTTCGAGCGCTTCGCATAATATGAGTGGTGAGGGCTATGCGCTCGCGCTCAATGCTGGAGCAGAACTGATCGATATGGAATTTGTTCAGTTTTTTCCCATTGGTCACTTGGCCCCCCGATTGGTCGGGATGGATCCGATTATGTGGGATCCTTTTCGCTACAAGCTTGGTGGCCGGTTGCTTAATGGCGAACACGAGGAATTTGTCCATCGTTACCATGAAGCAGACGAGGGAAAATATAAGATCACGCGCGATCTAGCGACCTTTGCAATTTTGTCCGAAGTGGCGGCGGGAAGAGGCAGTCCGCACGGGGGGGCTTATCTCTCCTTCGAGCACTTAGATGAAAAATCTTTGCGCGATGCATTCGGACCCGTCATTGATCGTTTGGCTGAAAATGGCATTGATTTGACGAAATCGGCGGTAGAAGTATCGCCCATTGCGCATTACCACATGGGGGGGGTTAGGGTAGACACGAAAATGCGCAGTACGGTCGATGGGCTTTATGCCGCAGGGGAAGCGGTCGGCGGTGCAAATGGTGCGAATCGTTTGTCGGGCAACGCGATCACCGAAGCCCTTGTTTTCGGAGAAGTGGCTGGCCGCGAAGCGGCACAATATGCGTCCGCTGCTCACGGCGAATGGTCTGCCGCGGCCGCTCAACCATTATTAGCCGACCTTAAAAGCCGGGTAGGCAGTTCGGTCAACCCTGATCAAATTTTTGAACAACTGAAAGAAATTATGTGGCAACAGGTTGGGCCACTGCGGGGAGCAAATGGCTTATCGGCTGCCATCGCGCAGATTGCTGAGATGAAAGCGAGCATTGAAGACGATCGCGGCGAGGGCTCCCTATCGCCATTCGACATGGTATTCGCCAGTCACTGTGAGCTACGTGCGGCTTTGACGGCGGCACATGCCGTAGCGACAGCCGCGCTGGCGCGAACCGAAAGCCGGGGCGCGCATCAACGTCAAGACTATCCAGAAATGAGTCAAGATTGGCAGTTGTCTTTGGCAATTAGTGCGCAGCAACGCGCGCTGTCTATGTCGAAGGTTGTCCGATAATGTCCGGCGAAGAGCAAACGGCAAAATTGGTGATCGCTCGCGGCGAGGACGGCGAGATTCACTACACCAATTTTTCTGTGCCTTTTGAGCCTGGTGCATCGGTGTTGGACGGCCTGATGTGGATCAAAGCTGAGCAAGATCCGACGCTTGCCTTTCGCTTTAGTTGTATCAATGCGAACGTGTGTCGGGAATGTACAATGATGATAGACGGTGAAGTAACTTATGCCTGCACGGCGCGTCTTAAGCGTGGCGAAACGAAAATTTCCCCACTACCTTCGAAAAAACATATCAGGGATTTAGTAACGGCCACCGTGCCCTCTGGCGAACGGCTCAAAATCGATTAATTGGTTTGATTATTTACACTGTCGATAACGCGCCTTATCGCTCGTACGATGCCCTGATACCCTGTGCATCGACACAGATTCCCTGCAAGTTCTCTGCGAATTCCCTCGTCATCGATATGCGGTAAACGCAGCACAATGTCCCGCGCTGTGACCAACATCCCGGGGGTACAATAGCCGCATTGCAGCGCATGTTCGGCCTTAAAAGCAGCTCGCAAGGCGACCATTGCGGCGTCGTGCTCCAAACCTTCTATTGTTGTGATCTCTTGTCCATCACAACTTGCCGCTAATGTCAGGCAACTGCGGATGGGTTCGCCATCTAATAGTACTGTGCAAGCGCCGCATTGCCCGTGCTCACAGCCGAGATGGGTGCCCGTTAAGCGCAACTTCTCGCGCAGGAAGTCGGCAAGGTTGGTCCGATGCGACGCTTCCGCTTGGCGCTGCGATTCATTCACCGTTAGTGCGATGATGGAATGCTCGTTGTTGCTCACTATTTAAGTCCTGATAGCGCCCGTTGAACCGCCACAGCTAAACATTGTTCATGATAATCATCGCGTGCAGCGCCAAGTTCCGCGATCACATTGCGACACTCGGCGAGATTCAGATCAGCAAGGAAAGCTTCTCCTTCTTGCGCCCAGCGTTGCTCAAAATTGCGGACACCACACGGCATTTTCGTGCCTGCCCCAAGTGTAATGCGATGGGTCTCGCCGTCTTGCAGTACCACGGCGATTGCCTTTGTCACCTCGCCAATCGTTGGAGAGAATTTCCAATATGACCAGCGGGCCTTAGCCGAAAGGCGCGGCACTTTAATCGCCGTAATCAGTTCGTGCGACGCCAAAGATGTTTGAAAAGGTGCGGCGTATAAATCTCGAATAGGTATCTCGCGAGTGCCTTCGACGCTAGCAATGACTACAAGGGCATTTAATGCAGTGAATGCCGTGGGCCAATCCGCTGCAGGATCCGCAAACGCGACGCCGCCGACCAATGTTCCACGGTTACGAACACCACGGTAGCCAATTTGCCCAGCGACGTGCTGCAGAAAGGCGCCGGTCGGGCCCGAAATTGTGCCGTCTTCGATCATTGAAGTTGTGACTGCGGCGCCGATAGAAATCATCGAATCGGTTTCGTTAATACACTGCAGTTCGCCTATCTGACAAATATCGATGAGCCGCTGAACAGAAACTAACCGTTGATTAAGCTGAAGAATTAATGACTGACCGCCGGCAAGAACTCGTGCGTTGCCACTGTCAAGCGCGGCCAAAGCTTCCCCTAAATTGGCGGCGCGATGGTAACTAAGCTTGGGCGCTTTCATGCGCTAGCCTGCTTAATGGCTGCATAAATTCGCTCCGGCGTTGCCGGTGTTTCTGTGATCTCACAGCCAAGCGGACCGAGCGCGTCATTTATCGCGTTGATTATCGCGGCAGGCGGCGCCACCGCGCCGCCTTCACCAACACCTTTTATGCCATATGCCGTTCGCGGTGACGGTGATTCGCTGGTTTCTATTCTCAGTTCGGGGATTTCTTGCGCGCTCGGGATTCGGTAACCGGAAAACAAGGTGTTCAGCGGGATAGCGTTGCTGTCGTAGCTCGATTCTTCATAAAGTGCGGTGCCAATGCCCTGCGCGGTACCACCGATGATCTGGCCTTCAACGACTTTTGGGTTCACGCGTTTGCCGCAATCATCGACGATGACGTAGTCTAGTAATTTGACCGCCCCAAGTTCTATGTCAACGTCGACCACCGCAGCATGGGTTGCGTAGCTAAACGCTCCGTGGTCAGATTTTGGTTTATAGGACCCGACAGCCTCGAGCGGTTCATTGGTTAAAGCGACGTCTAATTCCTCAGGGGCGTCGTACCAAACGGCCGCTAGGTCTGCGATATCGATCGCACCTTCGGGCGCACAAAGTTTACCGTTGTCTAGTTTAGTGTCATCGAATGACGCATTTAGCAAAGCAGCACCAATTCGCCTTAGTCGAATCGCGAGCTGCTGACAGCCGTCATCCACGGCTCCGCCGCCCCATACGATACTCCTCGATGCGTAAGTCCCCGTGGAAAAGGGCGTTTCGCCCGTATCGCCGTGAATCACGGTGATATCAGAGAGTGGAATTTGCAAGGCTTCGCTTGCAATCTGCGCGAGCGTTGTTTCCAAACTTTGGCCGTGGGACTGCAGTCCCGTCATCACCTCCAGTGTGCCATCGGGCGTGAGTCTGACTCTGGCTTGTTCGTGGCCGGGAACGATCGGAATGCCGACACCGGCAAAAACTTTAGTGCCATGCGCCGTCTGCTCGGTGTAGGTCCCAAATCCTACCCCAATCCGAGAAGGTCCGGATTGACGCTGGGCCTGCTTGCGGCGAACACTGGGCAAGTCGATGAGTATTTCAGCACGTTCAACGCTTGCTCGGTAATCGCCGCTGTCAAAAATCTTTCCAACCACATTCGTGTAGGGCATTTCCTCGGCAGTCACTAAATTGCGTTTTCGCACCTCCGCTGGCTCCAATCCGGCCTCTCTTGCGACGGCGTCGATGGTTAGTTCAAGCGCGAAACAGATTCCAGTTCGCGACACGCCGCGATACGGTTGAAGAGGGGGTTTGTTACTCATTAGTGTGCGGGTTTCGGCGTGATAAGCAGGAATCTTATAAGGACCCGGAAAACTCGCACCAGCTTGCGCTGCTTCAAAACACGACGTGAATGGCCAAGCCGAGTACGCGCCGGCGTTGACGTCGATCGCAACGTCTAGTCCCAGTATGCCGCCGTCATTATCAGCGAAGGCGCGGACCTTATACACATGCTCTCGGGCGTTCGCGCCCGCGATGAGATGTTCTTTGCGATCTTCGATCCAGCGGACCGGTTGGCGAAGGCGCATCGCTAGCCAAGATACCGCGACCTCTTCCGGCTGTAAGACGAGTTTCAAGCCAAAACCACCCCCGACGTCGGGTGCGATTACTCGCACTTGTTGTTGGCGCAATTTCAAGCAGTTCGCAAGCGCGCGGCGAATTAAATGGGGGACCTGTGTCGAGGTGTAGACGGTGAGTAGGCGTTTTCCTTCATTCCAATCAGCCACCACCCCGCGGCATTCCATCGGCACCATGCAATGGCGGGCAGTCGTGAAGCGGCGTTCAACAACGATGGGTGCGTCGATATTGAGCGTGTCACCAATTTCTGAGAAGTGGTTGAGATTATCGCCCCAAGATTCGTGTACCTGTGATTCGTTGGCTAATGCTTCGCCAATGCCGTTAACCGGTTGTAGCGATTGGTAATCGACTTCCACTTCGTTTGCTACGTCTTCCGCCTCGGCACGACTGTTTGCCAAGCACATCGCAATACACTCGCCGCAATATCTCACCTTGTCTTCGGCCAATGCGGAAAAGGCGGCTGATTTAAAATTGGGTAAGCTCGAATCCGCGACAATCGGTTCGATGTCGCCAAGATCTGCGGCGGTGAAAACGTTATCGTTGTGTTTTTCTGGCCAAGATATTTTATTGATCACCGCGTGAGGCATCGTGCTGCGAACAAACGAGACTTCACGCATACCGCTCAAGGCGATATCGCCAACAAAGCGCCCGAGACCCCGAAGGTAACGCTCATCTTCGAGTCGTTCGACGCTCGCGCCCACAGTGCCTGGTGAGTTATCCATTGATTCCACGACTAATGCTTGGCTTGCCGAAACATCTGCTCACAGAGTTATTAAACGAATGTAAGTCCGCCATCTGCCTGCACGCTTTGGCCGGTGATGTAGCTTGCATCCTCTGAGCATAAGAAAAGGACCGTTTTAGCAAGATCATGAATGGTCCCCTGACGCTTTATCGCTTGCCGCTCAGTATATTCTTTGAATCGCTCGCGCGGCACGGAAGGCCGTTCAACTTCCGTTTGCATGACGCCGGGCCAGAACGTATTTACGGTAACGCCCCATTCTCCCAATTCTTTCGCCATCGACCGAGTCATTCCAACCATCGCTGATTTTGTCGTGATGTAGTGCAGATAATTGGGCAAGCCCATTAAGAAGGTTGCCGACGAAACATTAATGATTCGTCCCCACCGAGCCGCTTGCATCGCAGGTACCACAGCCCGCGCACAGAGGAATGATCCTGTAATGTTCACATCTACGGCTGCGCGCCATTCGTCTATCGGGAGTTCCCAAAAGGGCGCCATCGTTATTTTAGAAAAAACGGCGGCGTTATTAATTAAACAATCTATACGACCGAAAGCTGCCAGGGTTTTATCGACCAAAGTCGCGACTGATTTTTCATCGGCCACATCAGTCTGAATCGACAGAGCTTGCCAATCGTTGTCGTGAATTTCGCTTGCAACTTTCTCTCCGGCCGCGTTATTGCGCGTGGCGATAATCGGGATTGCGCCCTGCGCGGCAAAATAATGCGCATAACCCCGTCCTAGACCTTGTCCACCGCCAGTAATTATGACCACGCGATCCTTGAGACACGCATAATTTGCTGTGTCTTCAACTTTGAAATCTGTGTAATCGATATCACCAATTTCAACCATGGAGATCTCCTAGGGATTCGCGACGACCAAGACGCGGATCAAAAATAAGCATTCATTGGTAGTTCGACACCGTTAACCAAAGTATCACCGACCGCGCGCGCTTTAAATGCGGTGGCATTGTGCGCCGCGAGCGTGACGATATTGCGCCAGTACGTATCTAATCCTCGCTCACGTACGGTAGATGAGGCGCCGCCCAGTTCAAAAAGCTGTGTTGCTAATTTTGGTGCGACATCATCGGCAAACACTTTTGCTTGCGCCGACAGCAGCGAGGCACGATGGGTAAGATCGAAATCACCTAGACCGTTTTCTACCGTATCCAGGGCTTTTTGCTGCGCGGTCGCGGCCGCAAGTACTGCTGATTCGGCCGCGAATGTTGCCGCGGCGATGCGACCCACGATCTCTTGAAACTGCGGATCGGCCGCCGGCCGCTCTTCGCTTGCATGGGTGAAAGAGCGCTTGCGACTTCGGACGATCTCAGCGGCTTCTTGGCTAGCACGTTTCATATTGCCGACGATCGTTGCGGTTAAAATCAACTGGACGAATTGGCCAATAAAGTAAGGTTCAGTCGGCGATTCTTCGGTGTTTTCTTCATCGAAGCCCATTTGCCACAGCACTTCTTCTTCATTAACGTGAACCTGCTTGAAGTGACCAGTGCCGCTGCCGGTGAAGCGCTGACCAACGCCATCCCAATCGTCTTCTAGCGTTACGCCATCGCGTTTAACCGGAACAACCACGTTTGTTGTTCCACCTTCGGGAGTTGAAGCGAGAACCATCACCCAGTCCGAAAATAAACTCCCCGTGCAGTAGTACTTTGTACCATCGAGGATGTAACCGTTCTCAGCCGGCGTTAGCGTGGTGTTCATCACGAACGAACCGATAGCGCTTGAGCCCCCGATTTCGGTAGCCGCGTTGCCAAAAATTTCGCCGGCCACAACACGGGACAACCAGCGTTTCCTTACTGACTGGTCCGGGCTTCTTAGCCGCTCTTCGGTAAACCAAAAGTGGGCTCTAAGGATTTGCGCCACGTCTGAATCTGCGGCAGCGAGCCGCATCAGCATGTCAAAATACTGCGGCATCGACCAACCGCTGCCGCCTTCCGCGAGCGGAACCCTAACCGCGCCCAGGCGTGATTCGCGCACGATATCGATGGCTTCAAAGGGGTTGTTTCCTTTCTCTTTGCAGGCGGTAGCCGTAACGCCAATCTTCTCGACGATCTCATCGACTACGGAGGAATCAAAATCTAGTACCTGATTATTTGCTGTCATTAAAGTAGGCCTCGTTTGCGCATGTGCTCAATTATTGGCGCGGGTTTAGGTGGGTGCCAGCGAGTTTGCTTAGGATCTTCATGCCATTTGTATGGCAGGTGTTCAACGTGCCCGGGCGTTAAGTTTTTATCCAAAAGGGATAAGCAAGAATGCAAAACCTGGCGCTGGGTATCTTTATCATCAACGTCGCCAAAGGGCCGACCAAACGGATGCTCTACTGCCGCAACGCGCGGCATGCCGAGTACTTGTTGAAACGCCCAAATAAGATTTAAGGTAACGGTGGGCACACCAGCCGCCTCAATTTGTCGCGCGACCAATCCCACGGATCGGCAGCAATCGGGTCATACGGGCGCGAGCAGCGCCAGATCAACCGCATCTTTTTTCATCGACAGTGCAATTTCGGGTGCGCTAAGGTTTTCCAAATGTGACGGGTCAGCGCCCTGAAATCCCATGATGGAATAATGTGTCGGCGCCACGTCTCCCACGATGCCGGCGGCCGCCAATTCATGAAGGCGCGTTAATGGTAGCGCGACGTTAAGGTCTTGTTCGATGTAACTTGTATCTATATGTAAATGGTTGACTACTACGTCATCGCTTGTCGCATCGGCACTAATTGCACGCCAACTCGGGTCGCCCCAATCGCCCTTATCCCGCTCTGTCTGCATGTCGAAGGGCGGTTCGCCTTTCATTGAAACGCCAGCGGTAGTGAGTAAGGCGACGCGGCTTTCGGCCAAAGCCTTGCTTGGTGGTGTCCAAGGAATATTGGTTGCTGGTGTCGTTTTTTCGATCGCATCGGAGATGACCTGCTTGGAATAAAATAAGCATCAGTCCAACAAAGTGCCCCACATAATGAACGATTCAAAAGTCGATTCCTTCCGATTCACTGGCCGGTTTATCAAGCAAGTCATCTCCGATGCTATCGAAAAAACGACACCAGCAACCAATATTCCTT
>JBCCFA010000101.1:0-11003 GCA_039029975.1 Pseudomonadota bacterium | reverse complement strand
CCGCAATTAGGCGAAATGGGGTATCTCGGCATAACTGTTGAAGGCACATACGGCGGTAGTGATCTTGATTACTTAACAGCAGGCCTGATTTACGAGGCTATGGCCGAGGCAAATCCCTCGATAGCTTTTAGCGCGTTCGCGCACGGCAACCTCTGCTTGGATAATATTCACCGCAACGCCACCGACGAGCAGCGCCAGTACTACGTGCCGAAATTATGCTCAGGAGAATGGGTAGGCGGGCTCGCAATGACTGAACCGGAAGCGGGATCAGATGCTGTTGGCTCAATGCGCACCCGAGCGGAGCTCGACGGCGATGAGTTCGTGATTAACGGATCAAAAATTTACATCACGAACGGATCTATCGCTGATGTCTTGCTAGTCTATGCGAAAACGAATATGGAGGCGGGCTCTAAAGGCATCACTGCTTTTATCGTGGAAACCGATAACCCTGGGTTTGTCGTTTCATCCAAATTAAGCAAAATGGGTTGGCGGGGAAGCCCGCTGGCAGAACTCCGCTTTGACAACTGTCGTGTGCCTGTTAGCTCAGTTTTAGGAGAGCCTGATCACGGCGTTCGAGTAATGATGAGCGGTTTAGACATAGAGCGAGCGATGGCCGCACCATTGTCACTGGGGACCGCTGAGCGCGCTTTAGAACTATCGATTGAGCATGCGAAAACGCGGCGTCAATTTAAACGCCCGATCGCAGAATTTCAGTTGATCCAGGCAAAATTGGCCGAGATGTACATGCGTTTGGAGGCGGCGCGAGCATTGAGCTATCAAGCGCTATCGATGTGCGATTCTCTTGACGATTTAAGTGATGCAGGGCGTGGTCCAATTCACAAGATCAGCGCCGCCGCCTTGCACGAAGCGGCGCGCGCGTCGTCATTTGTGATGGACGAAGGGGCACAAATCCATGGCGGCAGCGCCTATATGAGCGACACTGAAATCAACCGACTGTATCGCACGGCGAAAGTAATGGAGATTGCCGCGGGCACGCAGGAGATTCGTAAGCTTATTGTGGCGGAAGAACTCCTGTCGTAGGTCCGCTGTTCGGGTAACTGCTGTTAGCGCGCTTAGTTGAGTTTCTGCGCCAGGTCTCGTCCACTCGGCGGACGCGCTGATTGCGCATTTTTGCGCAGCACTTTTGCTTGCCTGACCCAGTCATCTCTTTCAATGCGACCGCGAAACGTATCAAGGTTCGCGTCCACGGTGCGAATATCGCGTTTGTCCCACGCCGCGATTTGCCAATAATAATAGATCCCGAGTTTGTTCAGCGTTTGCTCCAGCTTCGGTCCGATTCCGGCGATTTCTTGTAATTTGTCTTTGCGCCCGAATTCCGCACGTTTGAGGAGCTGCGGACCAATTGAAGGGCGTTTTACGTGCTCAAGGATGGTCATTGACTTGTTACTAGCGTGTTTGTTTAGCTCCTTGAGGCGCATCTGTATGTCGTCGAAGCGCTCGTCGATGGGCGCGAGTTGTTCGAATTGATGACGCTTAGTTTCCTCAATCATTTCCTCCAAACGGTCAAATCGTAGGGCCGTTGGAGAGTGCGTGAAGTCCTCTTCTTGTTTTTGGTGAATCTCGTCCAGATCCTGCGCGATGCCATCGAGTATACGCTGCAGCTTATTGTTTTCATCGCTGCCATGGCGTTGAGACTGTTCAATGTTGTGCAAGCGATCGGTTAGTTCCGAGGTGGCGTCCGGATCGTACTGCTGCCTAATCTCCGCGAGCGTCATGTTCATCGCATTTAGCGTGTCGTTTAACTTTCCAATTGCGTCGTCGGTATGACTGGCAGCAGCGTCTTTGGTTGCAGCATGGAGGCTGATCAATTTACCGTTGAGCTCTTCGATGCCAAGATAAGAAAGCGTGTTTTGCTGCTGAGATTCCGCTAACTTAAACGACAGGTCGTTGATTTGGCGATGTAATTCATCGAGCCGAGAGGTGGTTGGACTCATATCCTCGGCCTGTGCACGTAGGCGGAGGTCAATGTTATCAAACCGATCATAGATACCAGAGAGATCTGCGGTTTCCTCCCGAGGTAACGTATCTACCGTCTGCTGCAGGGTCGCAATCTGTCGTTCGAGTGGCGCAAAATCAAGCACCGGGGTGTCTATTGCTTCTGGAACAGCCGCAATGTCGTCGGCAAGCCTGGACAGTTGCGATTCCAACGCTTCACCAAGGCTATCTAGCGCGTCTTGGGACGCCAGTTTACGGGGTAGCTCATTGTTTAAGGTCCGAACCTGTAGGCTCAAATGACTCAATTCCGTCTGGATTGGTTTGAGATCTACACTGGGCGGCGGCGGAGTATCTTTGACTAAGCGAGTCAGTGAATTCAAGCTCGCATCAAGTTTTTCTAATTTAGTCTGCGGGATTTCGGGGTAGGGATGCGCACGAAATTCGTTTTGCACAATATTACGCACGTTGCCGGTGATGCCGTCAAAACGCGCTCGAATTTCGTCCCACGGTGCCTCGTTCGCGGCTCGACTATTTTCGTTTAGCGTTTCGTAGCTGTCTGTAACGTCAACGAATAATCGGCGAATCGACCAGCGACCAATCAAGAAGCCAATGAAGCTTGTCAAAAAGAACAGAAGGCAATACTTCGCAACTAGATAAGTCATTGTTCACTCCCATCGAGTTTCCAGCTAAAGCGCCATATGGCGCGTTGGTTATTGTTTTGCGACGATAATGGTTCGTCGATTTTGCATCCTTTCGATGGGCGTAACTTTCTTATTTTCGATTGCTGCAGGGCCAACCCCTTTAGGGTGGAGGCGCTCAGCTGCGATGCCGCGTGCTACCAAGGCTTGGACTACCGCCTGCGCACGTTGCTCGCTAAGCTCGATATCGTCATTTTTATCCGTGGATGCGTCCGTGTGGTTTTCGATATCAAACCTCAAAGTGCATTGTTCCGTGAGCACGGCAAGCCGGTCAAGTAGCGAAGTACTTGTCGCCAAAATCTTGTCGCTTTGTGGCGCGAACTCCACATTTTCATGCGCAAAAACTTCGGCAAATGCTCGATTGCACGTTGCGGCGTCATTATACACGGGCCTGACATCGAGCTTAAGCGCAGCTAATTGGTCGCTAAATACGTCGCTTTTGAAGGCTGCGTTGATGGCCTGTTCGTTGTCGCTGGTGATTCGGCCCACCACCGAGAATTTTTCTTCGCGCCAGCTAATTTCACCAAGCTCTAACAGCGCCATGATCGATAAAGCACGCTCAACGGCCCACGGGAAATAAGCAGGTGTTGGGGCGCCGTTTATGAGCATTTCATCGATAACCGCAAGGCCGGAATTGGTTGCGTGCCGCAAAACCATATCGCGCAATTTGGCAGAAGGAAAGTCACCTCTTAAGACCAAGAGATCAGCTGTTTTCTCAATTGAAAAATTATCGTTAGGACTCCCCACGCTAGTCGCGACTTCCGCCGTCACGGCTGGTGAGCTTGCCAGCGTTTCGGTGGGCACCTTGGGGGGAGTTTGGGTTACTGAAACGACAACTTTCTGCGGACAAACAAAATCACTGATTAACCATGTGTCGCAACTTGCACCTCGGGCTACGGTTTGTATTTTTGCGATTTCTAAATTCAAATTTTCGCCTTGGAGCTGCCCGGAGAGGAATACTGTTTGGCCTTCGGTGCGCACATCGAGGTCTGCGAGTCCCGCTTTCCGCAAGCTTTCCTCGACAGCGGCCGTGACATCGCGTTCAATTTCCGTGGGAATCGTAAAAGCACCCAAAATAAAAAACGCGGCAAGCAGAAGCGCCGCCAAGCCAATATTGCGATCGAGTGTTACCGCATCATCGGAATCGCTTCTTATCCAAAATCGAGGCGATTTCCTCGACGGCTCGTTTCTATTCTCCGACATAATTTGGTCAGGCGTGATGGATCGTGGCGGTGAGCATTACATTACTGATTGGCGATAACCGGGCGGCGTGTTGGTTCGATACTTTAACAAAAACGCATGCCGTATCGCGACGTGTAGCTCCGCATAAGATAAAGCGCCGATTAAATGAGACTTTTAGGCATAGATGGGTTAGATTCCTGCCATCAGCAACCCAAACGACGAGAGGAAAAAAATGACCAGCCTTTACGAGAACAGCCATCGTGCACTGCACAAACAATTTGATACAGAGCGCCTTGCTGCCGCGTTGGAATCGATGGACGCGGAAGAAGTCGACGATATGCAAAAGGCATTTATTGAATCACGTGATTTTTTCTTCCTCGCTACGGTAGATTCCGAAGGTCGACCACAAGCGCAATATAAAGGCGGTCGCCCCGGCTTTGTGAAGGTTGTCGATCCGAAAACCATTGTGTTCCCGAGTTACGATGGCAATGGTCGTTACCACTCCATGGGAAATATCGGCGCGACTAACAAAATTGGCATGATGTTTTTGGACTTCCAGGTCCCGAATCGTTTGCGCATCCAGGGTGAAGCAACCGTTAGCGCGGACGATCCTTTGATCGGCGAGTTCCATGAAGCAGAACTGTTGGTTAGAGTCGCCATCTCGGACGTAATCATTAACTGCCCGCGCTACATCCATAAAATGAGCCGGGTCCAAGACAGCAAAAACGTGCCTGAAGTTGGCAAAGACACACCCTTTGCGGAATGGAAGCGTATTGATGACATGCAAGAAGCTTTGGCAAGCAAAGATCAAGGCCGTGCCGAAGCCGCCGGTGGCACAATCACGATGGACGAGTGGGTTGAGAATTTGATGAAAGGTGAGGGCGCCTGACAAGTCGCACCCGTGCATATCACTGAAAGAGGGAGCAACATGCTCCTTCTTTCGTTTTGGCGTTTGGATAATTCCTAGTTGCCGATTCACGCCTCCTTAATTTCAACCGTTCCCGTTTCAAACTCTGAGAGCCCGCCGTTCAGTAGAGTAGAAGCAGGGCATATGATAAATTGGCCCTATAAGAAGATTTATAAGAACCCAGGCAAAATTCCCTTGTTCGTATTTCCGGTATTCCGCATAGTCTGTCACTACTCTAATTTGGGGCCACCCTAGCATGCAGCAAGACCAAGATCCGTCGCTTACCGATTGGCGCGGCGATGCGCTCGCCTTGGAGCAAGAAATAAAAAAAGCAGTTATCGGCCAAGATAAAGCTATCCGACTATTATTAATTACCTTGTTCGCCCGCGGCCACGCCCTGCTTGAAGGAGACGTAGGGGTTGGCAAAACAACGCTATTAAAAGCATTGGCTCAAGTACTTGGCGGACAGTACGAGAGGATTGAGGGCACGGTTGATTTAATGCCGAATGACTTGGTGTACCACACCTATATCAATGAAGAAGGACGCCCGGCTATCGACCCGGGCCCGTTACTTAAACACGAGGAAAACCTCGCGACATTCTTTTTCAACGAAGTGAACCGCGCGCGTCCGCAGGTGCATTCGTTATTACTGCGGGTCATGGCCGAACGTAGCGTGAGCGCCTTTAATCGCGACTATCATTTCCCGCATTTGCAGGTATTCGCCGACCGCAACCGCGTAGAAAAAGAAGAAACGTTTGAATTGCCAGCCGCCGCAAGGGACAGATTTTTAATGGAGATAAATGTCGCGCTTCCGACGGATCAATCGATTCAACGGGATTTAATGTTTGATTCGCGGTTCTATGACGTAGATGCGCTGATCAAAAACCTTAGCTCAGCAATGGTGCCTTTCGATCAGTTGAATGGGGTGGCAGCTAAGGTACAACAAGCGGTAAAAACCAGTGAAACAATTGAAAACTATGCGCTCGATCTGTGCGCAGCAACTCGGCGACCCAGCGACTACGGTATACAACTCGACGATATCGATATGTTGCGTTTTGTTTTGTCGGGCGTTAGTCCCCGCGGAATGGGCATGTTAATCAGAGCATCCAAGGTTGTCGCGTGGTTAAACGGTAGAGACGCCTTAATTCCAGAGGATATACATGAAGTGCTCAATGAAACCATTGCGCACAGAGTGTTTTTTGAACCGGTTTACGAATTGCAACGACACGAAATTGTCGACCAATTCATGCAGGCGATAGTCGCGCAGGTGGCGGCCCCGTAGAAGCGAAATCGCCCTAGTCGAAAAACCCATGCTTGAACCTGAAGTTCACTACAAAGTACCTTGGCGTACCCGGGGCTATATTCCCGGCGCCCATCCCAGCAGCCAACAGGGCGGCGGTCAAGAGTTCAGGCACCATCTTCCGCTAGTGCGCGCACCCGATCCGCGACGTTTTGATATTCGCGCGAGCTTGCGCGATCCCTTTGAGCAAGTTTACGTGCGGGTCTATCAGCAAAGTGGGGCGATTCCCGTTTACGTCGTGGCAGACATGTCAGCGTCCATGAGTTTTCGCGGACAGCATTCAAAACAGGATACGGTAGCCGATTTCGTCAAAGGGCTTAGCCACGCCTGTTATCGAAGCGGCGACCGCTTCGGTTTTGTTGGGCTTAGCGACTCACAGTCAGAGCCTTTGCTGCTGCCTGCAACCATGAATCGGGCCGCAGGTTTGGCAATGGCAGATCAGATTCGACGCGCAGCATTCGTCGGAAAAAATGAAAAGGAACTGCTGTATGCACAAAAATTTTTGGGTTCCCGTCGCGCGTTAGTCTTTCTGTTGTCGGACTTTCATTACAGTGAAGCCCAAATCGCCAAACAACTTGCCGCGCTATCTTTTCACGACGTTGTGCCGGTAGTGATTTGGGATAGGCAAGAGCATCGCGAAATGCCACGTTTTGGCATTTCCCGCATTAGAGACGGGGAATCTGGGAGACGACGCTTGTTATTCATGCGTCCAAGCTTACGTAAAAAGATTTCCGAAAATTTTGCCGCGCGAAAAAAATCACTCAGCAAGCTATTTATCCGTCTCTCGCATCCACCACTGTTTTTAGAAGACGGCTATCGTGCAAATGAAGTTACCGGTTATTTCTATCAGTAATTGCGCGATCTTGCTCGCGCTGTTCGGCATACTGGGGATGTCTTTGTGCGCGATCGATGCTTCAGCACAATCACCCATTAGAAATTTAGTAGTCGAACAACCATCAAGCGCGAAGCCTTACCTGATTGGCGACAAATTTACTCGAATCGTCACGTTGCAGCTCAACCCGCCGTATGAATTGCAGCGAGAGTCTTTACCGAAGGCAGGGCGGCTAATCCCCTGGCTGCATCTTGAACCACCAGCGATTGATTCCAAAATCAGCAGTAAAGGTAACGAATACCGGATAGTTTTGAGGTATCAAATCACTAATATTGACACCGATCATCTGGATGTCGGCGTCGCTGGCCACAAGATTAAAATCCAACAGGCGGATGAGGAATTGAATATTTTGATTCCGGCCACACGTATCAATGCCGAGATGCTAACAAAGTCGGATACATTCGATATCCGACCAGACGCGCGTCCGCAAACTTTTCGCTTCGATTCCCGAAACTTAAACGTTGCAGCGGGTGTATTACTAACATCAATACTCGCGTTATTACTGCTATGGCTAGCGCAACGTTATTACCGGGAACGACATCCCTTTGCAGACACTTATCGGCAAATTTGCAAGGTGCCGGTTGGCGAGTGGGGCGAGCAGGATTTTCGTCGCGCACTGCAAGGAACGCATCGGGCGTTCAACAGGACAGCCGGCAAAACGCTGTTCAAACATGATTTGGCGCAATTCGTTGCGGAACGCCCTTCATTTGGCGTGATGCGACAGCAAATCATGAATTATTTCGAATTCTCCCGGCATTATTTTTTTCTAGACGGAAAGAGTGACGTTGGTTTAACGCCAGATCAGTTGCTTCAGTTCGTGCAACAGTGCAGCGAGATAGAGCAGCAATGAACTTGGCTTTTGAAAGCCCGTGGTGGCTTGCTCTGTTACCTTTGGCACTTATTGCGTTTGTTAATCGTGGCGAACAAACAGTTAGGT
Source organism: Pseudomonadota bacterium (assembly GCA_039029975.1). Classification (GTDB taxonomy): domain Bacteria; phylum Pseudomonadota; class Gammaproteobacteria; genus JBCCFA01. The sequence continues at coordinate 3,131 of JBCCFA010000101.1, read as the reverse complement.
ACTCCTCGCTCAGTTTAATTCCTGAAGACTTTCTGTCGAAAGTGATAGATTGGACATTAAAGCTATTACTCTGCGCGGGTTTAATCGCAATTGTGATTGGCCAAAGTAACCCCTACCAACCGGCCACAGTCATCGAGAAGATTGGTGAGGGTGCTCAAACCGTGTTGCTGCTTGATAGCAGCGGCAGTATGGATAGACCTTTTTCCGGTGAAAAAGAAAATAGGGGGCGCGTTTCCGTGTGGGGAACGTATACCTCTAAAGGGCAATTAGCGCGACGAATCTTGAGCGAATATGTGTCTAAGCGCGCGCAAGACATGTTTGCATTTTTCGTTTTCAGCGGAAACCCAATACCTGTCTTACCACTTACCGATAAGCAAGCGGTTGTTCAGTCAGCTATTGAAGCAGGTAGTATCGAGCGCGGATTAGCATCAACGAACCTGGGTGGCGGTTTAATTCAATCGCTGGATTATTTCAAAGATAAACCGTTCACCGGTTCTCGCATTGTCATGTTGGTTTCGGATGGGGCGGCGCGCTTAACGCCGGAAGTGGAAGATCAAGTTGCCCACTTATTGGAAAAATATCGAGTTACATTGTACTGGATATATTTGCGCGATAGGCACGGCCCTGGACTACATACTGAGATGGGAACAAATAGGGCAAAAGACATAGCGCCCGAACAAATCGTTCACCAATTCTTTTCTAACCTTGAAACGCCTTATCGAGCGTTTTCAGCCGAGGATCCAACGAGCCTCGAACAAGCTGTCGCAGAGGTTGATAAGCTGCAAAAACTACCGATCAAATATTTGGATGTTGAGCCTCGCCGGTCTTTACAGCCCTGGTTTTTCGCGTTTGCAATCGCATGCTTACTCGTCGTATTGGTTGCGAAATTAATGGAAGTCCGTCAATGGCAAGCAGTGGAATAATACGATACGTTCTTATTGGGCTGGCTTGTCTAATCGTTGGCGGCGCTTACGCTGTGATACACGAGGTCACAGAACTGCGAACTATTGAGACTTATAACAAAGCAATCCACAAGCAAGACTACGATACCGCGAGCCGGGTCAAGCTTCCCTCGGGAAAGTTCGTCACTGCATTTCAAATGCAGCAAGGCGCAGATTATCAAACAGCTCGTTTGCAATACGAAGAAGTGGTTTCGCTGCATGCATCCCCGCAACTGACAGAAGATAGCTTATTCAACCAAGCCAACACTTACCTGCAGCAAGCGCTAAGCGTGGATATGGAAACGGAAGCTGATATCGCCACGCCACTGGTTGAGTTGGCGAAAATTGCTTATCGGGAATTGCTCGCAATAAACCCTAATTATGTTGACGCGAAATATAACCTTGAGAGAGCATTGCAATTGTCTCCTGACAGTCGCGCCTTACCGCCGGTGGAAATACCGGGACGACGCAATCCGAATCGCACGGTCATCTCAATAGATCCGGAAGATAGCCTGCCATGATGGCCAAAATTAACGCGCCATCTGTTGCACTGGCTCTAGCTATTGCCTTGCTAATTGTTAGCCTGTGGCAACCGACAGCCTTGTTACCGAGCACAACCTACCGATACGTTTATATCTTCGACATTTCGCAAAGCATGAATGCAACCGATGTCGACCTGAGCAACCCCAAGCTGTCTCGCCTCGAGCAAGCCAAGTCGGTCGCCCGAGAATCACTAAATGCATTACCGTGCGGCAGTGAGGTCGGCGTAGGTTTATTCACGGGTCATCGCGCTTTTCTATTGTTAACACCGGTTGAAATCTGCGCTAATGTATTAGAGCTTGATGGCATTATCGATAATGTTAATTGGCAAATGACCTGGAAACTGAGAAGCGAAATTGCCAAAGGGGTTCATAAGAGCATCAAATTGTTGACCCAAATGTCCGATCCGACTCGACTTGTATTCTTTACCGATGGGCATGAGGCTCCGCCACTCCATCCAGATCTGGCGCCAAAACTGCCGGACGAGGCTAAAACTGTTCCAGGGATCATCGCCGGCGTCGGCGGTGCCGAGCTCGTTCCGATACCAAAATTCGATAAAAACGGTGAACAAGACGGGGTTTGGGGAATCGACGAGGTCATGCATGTTGACGCTTTCACGGCGAGTCAAAATGCTCGAGAGGGCACTGAAAACGCGGCCACGGGCACGGAACATTTGTCTTCGTTGAAAGGAAGCTATCTGCAAAGTTTGGCGGATGATACCGGACTGCTTTATCGACAGGTGATTACTGCGCAATCATTTAGCAGTGATTTAAAACATCCGAGCTTGGGCATTCCCCGGGTCGACCCCGTTAATTTTGCTTGGATACTTGGTTTGTTCGCGCTGGCTTTGACTGTGACCGCTCACCTTTTCGCGCTCCCTGCGCGAGCAAAATCTTAGCCGAGGAACAATAAGTTAATGAGGTAAGCAACGGCGAATACGGCGACAAGGCATTTAAGATCGGTTAAAATCAAGGTCAGAGGCACGTAGAGGCCACGTCCTGCCGGGTTAAATCGCCTGCGCGATTCATGCATTTAAATTCGGACATCCTTTTTGTGGGAGGAAGGGGTCCTGGGACTTCACGCAAACAACCGAGTACGTCGTTATTGGGCCATTTCCGCTTGGTCTTGGCTGCTTGTGAGCGCGATTTTCTATTTCGTCCCGGCGATGCAAAAACCGTTAGTTCGAGAAGACAATATTCTCGAAATGCTGACCGCACTGATATTTTTATTTGTCGCCGTGGTGGGCACAAAAAACCTATGGACTTCGACACATGACAAGCGACACTGGTATTTCTTCTTTTACTTGATTTAATGTATCAACTTTCATGGTCAAGGTATTGATAGAAAAATCTTTCTGAGTTAATTCTTCTTTCAACGTTGCAATCTCGCCATCTTTTTCTTCAACCTGAGTATTGAGGTTCTTAACCATTTTGCGAAATTTACCTAACTGATAGCTTGAATTTTTTACTTTGCTTTCTAATTCTTCAATTAGGGTACGATTCTGAACCATGAGTTCATCAATCATTGCAATGTCAGAGATTACTTTGTCTTTACCTGCTTTTCTCAACTCAGGATCATCAGATTCGGCTGATATTAAATTTTCGCGTTCTTTAATAAGTGAAAGATTCGCTTCTAATTGATCAAAAGTAT
>JBCCFA010000100.1:0-11085 GCA_039029975.1 Pseudomonadota bacterium | reverse complement strand
GCTCGAGAGGGCGAGGCTCGGCCAGAAGCGGCTGGGCCTCATGTAGAAGAAGTAGTCCGGCGGGAGCGCGACGCGGACGTTCCAGTGCGCCGGGACGGCGTCGGAGGTCGGGCGGTGCTTGCGCAAAATGCCTGCCGCCTTAGCTCTGGCTAAAACTTGTTCAGCCGCTCGAACAATCGGCATATCGACCATTTTACCATCCAGTTCAAAGGCACCTGAACCAGCCGCCTGGTGCTCATTGTGAGCTTGGACAAGGCGTTGGGCTTGAGCAATTTCTGAGTCAGACGGCCCAAAGATACGATTAATCACCTCAACTTGGCGCGGGTGAATTGCCATTTTTCCGGTGTACCCTAAACGTCGTGACAGCTTCGACTCCTCAGTTAGGCGCGCTAAATTAGCTAAATCGGTTAATACCATATCGAGGGCCTGTAATTTGTAGGCCGCAGCAGCGGTAACCACAGCACTCCGAGCATAAAACACCTCCCAACCTGTAGCCGTACGTTGCGCTCCGATATCTCCTGCCAAATCCTCGGCACCAAACATCAATGCCTCTAAACGAGGGCTGGCCTGAGCAATCTCTTTTAAGTTCATAATTCCTAAAGCAGTTTCAACCACCGCTAATAGGCGAACTGTACCCACAGGCCAGCCCAATCGCTGCTCAGCCGAATCAAGTTTATCGCTGACCAGTTGGAGATGTGTAGCATCTTCTACTTTAGAGATGACATATCCATCGGGTTGTGCTTCAATTGTCTCGGCAAAATCGGCCTCAAACAAAGCAGATATTGTTTCGTCAGAAGCTTCAAATGGCGGATTTAACCGAATTAAACGCTCGCTACGCCCAAAATCGAGCGTCTTCAACGCCTCAACGATAGTTTGACGGGCTTCCGATTTTCGATTCAGGGCAACACCATCCTCCAGGGAATACCCATCGCACCGGCATAGGACCCGGTTAAGCTAAGCGGGTCAATGGATTGTTCACGTGCTAACAACATCAGATCCTTGAGTTGCGATCGGAAAAATTTCATGCGCGCCACTTTGTTCGACCGACTTTCTGGATAATGAAATGCTAACGTCGCTAACGCATCTAATACGCGATCCTTTCCTGTGAACGCGCCGTATGATGTTTCGACGCCGATAATGCCGACAATGACTTCCGGGGCAACGCCATACTGCGCTTCAGCCGCCGTTAGCGCCGCCTGATGTGTCTGCCAAAATTTGACACCACTATTAATTCGCGCTGCTGAGATGAAGTGCTTTCTGTATTCGTACCATGGTTTTGCCTTTTCCGCCGGACGCGCCATTGCTTTAACCACACGTTCAACTCTGTCCACCTCGGAGAATGTCTCCGTTAGCGCTTGCGAATCAAAACCGTGTTCAGCAACCAATTCGGCAATGAGAGCGCGAACTTGCCCTTGATCGAGGTTTTTTTGCGCTGCGAAGGCTGGTAAGGCCAACAAAATAGCGCCTAGAAACGGGATAAATGGTAGCCAAAATTTCCGCCGAGACCAGTTTAAGTAATTACCATAACCCATTAAGAAATCGAGATAAATCGCCTGTGAGTCTGTACGGACATGAGGATACCGAAACCGGCCATAATAGTCACTAAGGACGTTCCCCCGTAGCTAACCAAGGGCAGTGGCACCCCAACAACGGGCAGTTGGCCTGTCACCATCCCCATATTGACGAATATATAGATGAAAAACGTCATGGTGATGCTGGCGGAAACTAAGCGACCAAAGGTATCTTGCGCGTTTAGCGCAATGCTCAAACCCCGGCTAAGAATTAAGCCATAGGCGGACATCATTATAACCACGCCCATGAGCCCGAATTCCTCGCAATACACAGCAAAAATAAAATCTGTCGCCCGTTCTGGTAAGAACTGGAGGTGGGATTGCGTGCCATTCAACCAGCCTTTTCCGGAGATGCCGCCAGATCCCACGGCGATAGTCGCCTGAATAATATGATATCCGGCGCCAAGTGGGTCTTTATCCGGGTCTAGTAAGGTGAGTATTCGCTCGCGTTGGTAATCGTGCAAAAATAGCCATGCCACCGGCGCTGCTGCCAAACCGAGACCACCGGCGAGTAAAATCCAACGCCACTGAATGCCCGCGAAAAAAATGACGAACAGACCAGCGGCACCTACCAAGATTGATGTCCCTAAATCGGGCTGTTCGACGATTAGCGCGCAAGGAATCAACACTAACGCTAAGCTGACGATGGTGTGTAACAAGTTCGCCGGCAGCACTTTGTCATAAAGATATCTAGCCACCATCAACGGCACCGCCAGTTTCATAATTTCTGACGGCTGAAAGCGGATAAAACCTAAATCCAGCCATCTGCTGGCACCCCGACCCGTACCAATAAAAAATACGATGATAAGTAATACGATACCCACCGCGTAAACGAACGGACTAAGACGCAGCAGCTGGCGAGGTGAGAATTGCGCAATGACCACCATCGCGACGAAACCGATACCTAATCGGACCGATTGTTTGAATAACAAGCTCGTAGACTGATCGGCAGCGCTGTACAACACGACGCTACCAAGCATGGCAAGCACAGCGATACCGCCAACTAGTGGCCCATCGATATGTAATCGAGTGACGAAATTTCGATTAACTTCCATCGACTTGCCCTGATTCATTGCTATCGATGTAGTCATCAAACAGTTTACGCGCAATCGGTGCAGCGGCGCTGCTGCCGCTGCCGCCGTTTTCAACGATGATCGCGACTGCAATTGACGGCGAATCGACCGGCGCAAAGGCGATAAATAACGCATGATCCTTCAGGTGTTCCGGCGTTTCCTCATTATCTACAGACTCGCCTTGAGCAATAGCAAACAACTGCGCGGTGCCCGTTTTTCCTGCAATTTGGTATGGCGCTTGAGCGCCAATCCGGCGCGCGGTGCCGCGCGGTCCGTGAACAACCGCGACCATACCATCAATAACTTCTCGCCAATGCTGTTCATTATTTAACGAGATTGGATCTCTTTCATAAACACCCACGTTCATTGCTTGCAACGTTTGCGGCTCCTCGATTTGGCCAACTATTCGGGGTATGTAGCGGGTGCCATGATTCGCCAGCGCAGCGGTGGCACTCGCAAGTTGCAATGGTGAAGAAAGCATAAACCCCTGACCGATCCCTGCGATTAAGGTTTCGCCAGGAAACCATGGTAAAGACTTAGCGCGACGCTTCCACTCGCGAGTAGGAAGTAAGCCGCCAGTTTCGCCGGGCAAATCAATGCCCGTGGGAATACCGAAGCCAAAGCGCGCTAAGGTGTCGGACAATCCATCAATCGTGAGATCCTTTGCCAGAGCGTAGAAATAGACGTCACATGACTGCGCTAGGGAATCGGCCAGATTAACATGGCCGTGGCCTTGTTTTTTCCAATCTCTATATTGATGATCATCGCCCTCCAGGCGAAAAAAACCAGGACACCAGGTATGCTCGTCTGCGGTACGTAAACCTAAATCCAATCCACCTAAAGCGACCATGGGCTTTACTGTAGAACCGGGGGGATATTGCGCTTGCAGCGCACGGTTAAATAAAGGGCGTCGGCTATCGTCGCGAAGCGCGGAGTAATCCGTTTGACTAATCCCGTCAACAAATAAATTCGGATCAAAAGACGGGCGGCTCACAAAAGCCAATACATCACCGTTATTCGGGTCAATGGCGACGATCGCTCCTTTCTTTTCACCCAGTGCTTCATGTGCCGAACGCTGTAAGTTCGCGTCGATAGTTAAATAAATATTCGTACCTGGCACCGGCGGCGTTTCTTCAACCACACGTATCACTCGCCCTTGCGCGTTAACTTCGATATTTCGAAAACCCACCTCGCCATGCAAGATATCTTCGCGCGCCTTTTCAACTCCGATCTTTCCGATGTGGGTGGTGCCTCGGTAATTTCTTGAATCGATACTAGCCGCTTCCTCTTCGTTAATGCGGCCTACATAGCCAAGTGTGTGAGCCATTAATTCGCCCATTGGATAATGCCGAGTAAGCTTCGCGATTATCCTAAAGCCCGGGAATTTGAATTGGTTGACAGAGAATTCAGCCACCTCAATATCGCTCAATCCCGTCTTTACTACCACTGGATCGAAACCACGTCGTCGAGATAACTCAATCTTGAGCTGGTCGATGGATTCTTCATCTAGGCTGACGAATTCTGCGATGCCGGTTAATGCGCTATCGATATCATCGACGTTCTCCGCCACGATTTCTAACACAAACGAAGGCTTGTTTTCGGCCACAACCTCGCCGTCACGAGTGAAAATCAAACCGCGTGTGGATGGAATGGCAACTAGCTTGAGACGATTATCCTGCGCTAGGGTCGTGAAATGTTGATGCTGCAGCACTTGCAGATAGAACAATCGGCTTAGCATTAATAAGGTTGCAATGAATATGCATACAATTGCTACTCGAATGCGTACCGCAAACGTTTGCGCTTCTTGCTGCGAGTTTTTCAGCGTTGGCAGTTTTGCCACGATACTTTACTCAATAGGTTGTCTTGCTAGCGAGTGGAGCGATTAGTACAGAACTCAAACAAGCCCAAATTTCCGTCGCAAATCTCTAAGTACAACAAAAATCCATGGCCACAACAAAGCGCTTGTGATGGCAGAACCCAGGTAATGATAACCGTAAGGTTTTGAACCTAAGAGGTTATACACAAATAAAGTGTAGAGGGTGTAAGCGAATATCACCGAGCCGACCACCATCGATTGCCGTAGCAAAGGAAATACTCTGATCTGCCGATGATTTAGCACTAAAAAATAGGCGATAAATGCCAACCCGAGCGCATGCTGTCCAAAAAGTGAGCCATGCACCACATCCAGCAGCAAGCCAATTACCCAGCCCACTAACACCCCAAGCGTTTCAGGCAGCGCCAAACACCAGTAACCTAAAACCAGCGCCACCCAAGCGGGACGCCACGGAATTGCCCACTCGGGAAGCGGCAGTACCGTCAACATAAAAGCCGCGAGAAAAGTAACGAATATCGCGCCTACCCCACTAAGCCTACTCGCCATCTGAGGAATCCTTTTTGGCAAGCGATACTTCGTTGCTCGAAGTAATTAATAAAACCTGGCTAAGCCGATTGGCCTTCACTAGCGGTTTGACCACAATTGATTGGAAAGGCGCACCGGGTTCGAGTGATACTTCAATAACTTCACCCACAGGATAGCCAACAGGGAACTTTTGACCTAGACCCGATGTGACAATTCGGTCGCCCAGCGACACGTCCGCATTCAAAGGCACGAAAGATAGAAACAGCAGATCCTGATCTTCGCTGCCGACAGCAATTGTCCGCAAGGCATTGCGTTCAATTTGTACAGGAATCGCATGATTAATATCCGTGAGAAGCAACACGGCGCTAGAAAATACATCCACTCTGGAGACTTGGCCTATCACGCCGTATGCATCTACTACGGGTTGGCCCACGTAAATGTTCTCGCGTTCCCCTTTGTCGATAACAATTTGCTTGGTGATCGGCGATTGTTCGATCGCCAATACATCGGCGACCACAACGTCGGCAGAAATTTCCGTAGACGAATCTAACAATTCTCGCAGACGCCGATTCTCTTTCTGCAGCGAATTTAACCGCTGATTGCGCGCTCTTAGGATCAGGTTCTCCTCGCGAAGATTGCGGTTCTGCACAACTAAATTGCGGTGCAAAATGGCATTTTCCGAGACGGCCGCTAAAAAAGAAATGGGTGCGTTAACGGCGTAACTAAGCGGCTGGATTAGCGTCGTTAAGGCAGAACGAACCCGTTCTAAATGTCGTTGCTGATGGTCAATTGAGATCAACAAAAAGGACAAGATGACGCAAGTCACCATCCTGGCGGTAGGAGACACTGCGTTGGAAAAAAGCGGTTTAATAGCCCTCCTCCTTCGCCTTTAAATGGATGATACTACTCGAGAGCAAGCACTTCGGGTCCGTGTTCTTCAATCATTTCGAGCACCTTGCCACCGCCGCGAGCGACGCAGGTTAGCGGATCATCGGCGACGATCACTGGCAAACCGGTTTCTTCGATTAGCAGGCGATCGAGATCCTTAAGCAAGGCCCCGCCTCCAGTCATGACCATGCCGCGTTCAGCAACATCTGAGCCCAGCTCCGGCGGTGTTTTTTCCAAGGCTGTTTTAACCGCTTCCACGATACCCGCTAGGGGCTCCTGCAGAGACTCCAATATCTCGTTACTATTTAGCGTAAACGACCGCGGCAGACCCTCAGCCAGGTTGCGCCCCTTAATCTCTATCTCACGCACTTCGCTGCCCGGATAGGCGCAACCAATTTCGTGCTTAATGCGTTCTGCCGTTGCGTCCCCAATCAAACTTCCGTAATTTCTTCGAACATAGTTCACGATTGCATCGTCAAACCGATCGCCGCCAATTCGAACAGAATCAGAATAAACGATGCCGTTTAGGGAGATAACTGCGACTTCGGTGGTGCCACCGCCAATATCCAACACCATTGAACCGCTCGCGTCGCTAACCGGCATGCCGGCACCAATGGCGGCGGACATGGGTTCTTCGATCAAATACACCTCTCGCGCACCAGCACCAGCCGCCGATTCTCGGATCGCGCGTCGTTCAACCTGCGTTGAACCGCATGGCACACAAACTAATACGCGTGGACTGGGTTTGAACATCTGATCGCCGTGCGCTTTACGGATGAAGTGCTGAAGCATTTTCTCGGTGACCGTGAAATCAGCAATCACGCCATCTTTGAGCGGCCGAATTGCCTCAATGTGACCTGGCGTGCGGCCGAGCATTCTCTTCGCCTCGGCACCAACGGCGGCGATCGCTTTCGGATTACCCGAGTCTCGACCACGACGAATCGCAACGACCGACGGCTCATTCAATACAATCCCTTTCCCCCGGGCGTATATCAAGGTATTCGCCGTACCCAGATCAATGGAGAGATCGTTAGAGAAAAAACCCCTAAGAATTTTGAACATGTAAAACAGCCCTCAGCGCGGCCTTGAGATCACCTTTTCGGACGGGTGCAACGAGCAAGACGAACTTCCGCTCATCAATCGAACATACCCCGCAACACGAAAACCTTGCCAATATTTTTTGCGATTATGACATGCAGGGGAGAGTTTTTCCGACACTGCAACTGAAACTAAACGGATTAGTCTCAAAGCCATAACACATTGTAAAATAACGGCATAATGTAACAGCGGGGCGTTAGATGAGCAAGCCAGCGCGATGCCAATGGTGTCGCAGAAATACCCCATATCAAAAATGCCGAGAGACATGCCGTAATGAAAATTACTGACAAAGAAATTGAAATTATCGCGTCGTTAGCAAAACTTGATTTGCAGCGTCTCGATGTACCCAGTTTAAATAAGGATCTGAGCAACATTCTAACGTTCGTTCAACAAATGGACGATGTGGATACAAGCGATATAGAGCCACTCGCCAGTCCGGTTCGAACCGAAAATCTGTTGCGCGACGATCTAGCGGACCGTGACATCGATCGCGAAAAATTTCAAGCAACCGCACCGAGCACTGAAAATGGGCTTTATTTGGTGCCCAAGGTTATCGAGTAGGCGGGCTGAATGGATAAGAATTTCCCAACGACGGTTAGCGCGATAGCGGCTGGATTAAATGCGAAAGATTTTTCGAGCGTAGAAATAACCGAACACCTGCTCCAGCAAATCGCTGCGCGCGATGGCGAACTGAATACTTTTATCACCACGAACGAAGAACACGCGCTTGCGTCGGCGAAGCGGGCAGATGAAGCCAGAGCAAATGGAAACCCCGGTTCGCTTTGCGGCGTCCCATATGCAAATAAAGACATCTTCTGCACGACCGGCATAAAAACAAGTTGTGCATCGAAAATGCTCGATTCGTTCATTTCGCCCTACACGGCCACGGCAATTCAAAAAATGGACGATGCCGGGATGGTGATGCTCGGCAAAACGAATATGGATGAGTTTGCGATGGGCTCCTCCAACGAAACTAGCTACTACGGCGCGGTTAAAAATCCGTGGGATAAGGACCGAGTACCGGGCGGCTCATCCGGTGGTTCGGCGGCAGCCGTCGCGGCCGATTTAGCGCCATGTGCTACCGGAACGGATACCGGTGGTTCCATCAGACAACCCGCTGCCTTATGCGGTATCTCCGGGCTGAAACCGACTTATGGTCGCGTTTCTCGGTACGGCATGATCGCGTTTGCCTCTAGCTTGGATCAGGGCGGCCCCATGGCTCACACGGCCGAAGATTTAGCGACGCTGCTCACTGTGATGGCCGGCCACGATCCATTAGATGCAACGTCATTGGAACAAACACCGGAGGATTTTGCGGCCGCACTAGGCGACTCCATAGCGGACACGACCATCGGATTACCGGACCAATTTTTCAACGATTCGATGAATCCCGCCGTGGCAGCCAACTTAGATGACGTCCGAAAGACGCTAGAGAAACTCGGGGCACGCTTCAAGCAAATCTCTTTACCTCATATTTCGCTCGCTATACCAGCCTACTATGTGGTCTCATCAGCCGAATGTTCTTCGAACCTATCCCGGTTCGACGGCGTTAGATTCGGATACCGGTGCGATGATCCTGAAAATTTGGAAGATCTGTATTTGCGGTCGCGCAGCGAAGGTTTTGGTACGGAAGTGATTCGCCGCATTATGATTGGTACCTACGCCTTGTCTTCTGGGTACTACGACGCCTTCTACCGCAAAGCGCAGCAGATACGTCACTTGATTAAAAATGATTTTGGCGCTGCGTTTAACGATGTAGACGTCATCCTTGGCCCAACAACGCCGGATGTGGCATTCAAAATTGGCGAAAAAACCGATGATCCCGTCTCAATGTATTTGTCAGACATCTACACGACGGCGGCTAATCTTGCGGGCTTACCCGCACTATCAGTACCTTCAGGATTTCGCGAACAGCTGCCTCTCGGTGTGCAGCTTATCGGCAATTATTTCGCCGAATCCAAAATATTAAACGTGGCCCATCAGTATCAGCAACAAACGGATTGGCACAATGAAAGACCTGCAGTTTAAATTTTAGCTCGGACGTAATGATATGAATTGGGAAACCGTAATCGGCTTAGAAATACACGCGCAATTAGCCACCGAAAGTAAAATTTTTTCGAACGCCCCAACTGCCTATGGCGCAGAGCCGAATACTCAAGCCTGCGCAGTCGACTTAGGTTTACCAGGCGTGTTACCGGTCCTAAACAAGAGCGTGATCGAAATGGCTGTGCTATTTGGTTTGGCTATTGATGCGGAGATCCCTTCGCGCTCGGTATTTGCGCGCAAAAATTATTTTTATCCAGATTTGCCTAAAGGCTATCAAATCAGTCAGTTCGAGGCACCAATCGTTGCACAGGGACAGATTACGATTGTGCTCGAAGACGGCAGCGAAAAAACTATCCGCGTGACACGCGCCCATCTTGAAGAAGACGCGGGAAAATCCGTACATGATGAATTTCCCGCGATGAGTGGTATTGACCTGAATCGTGCCGGAACGCCTTTATTGGAAATCGTGTCAGAACCGGAAATGCGCTCTGCCAAAGAAGCCTCAGCGTACATGCGAGCGATTCATTCCTTAGTAACCTACCTCGGAATCTGTGACGGCAATATGCAAGAAGGTTCATTTCGCTGTGACGCAAACGTCTCCGTGCGACCGATGGGCCAAGAAAAATTTGGTACGCGAACTGAAATCAAGAACATTAATTCATTCAAATTCGTTGAACGGGCCATTGAATTTGAATCCGAACGGCAAATAGATGTGTTAGAAAGCGGCGGTCAAATCGTGCAGGAAACGCGCCTATATGACGCCGATCGTGACGAGACGCGCACGATGCGGAGTAAAGAAGACGCGCACGATTATCGTTACTTTCCCGATCCTGATCTATTACCGGTATCTATCTCCGAGAAGGTAATCGCTGAGTTTCGACATAATTTGCCAGAACTTCCTAGAGCCAAATATGAACGGTTTATTGAGCTCGGTCTGAACAAAGACGACGCCCGTTTGCTCGCCGAAAATAGATCGGTTGCGGATTACTTTGAACAGTGTGCCGATGCTGCTGGCGATAGCCGGGCCGCAGCCAATTGGATAACCGGAGAAATGTTTGCCGCAATAAACAGAGAAGAGATTGAATTTAATCAACAACCCATTGCCGCGAAAGATTTGAGCACATTAATTAGCCGAATTAAAGACGGCACACTGTCCAACAAAACTGCCAAGCAAGTATTCGAAGCCCTGTGGAACGGAGACGGTGAACCGGATGCGATTATCGCCGATCGTGGTCTAAAACAGGTCAGTGATAGCGGAGAGATTGAGGCGCTGATAGACGAAGTGCTTGCAAGTAACCCAGATCAAATTGAGCAGTACAAGGCGGGGAAGTCCAAAGTGTTTGGCTTTTTTGTTGGACAAGTGATGAAGATGTCCAAAGGAAAGGCGAATCCCAAACAGGTTAATGACTTGTTGAAGGGCAAGTTAGACTGAAGCTCTTAATCGCCTAGACTCGACTTTAGTTATCGAGTTCGTTGCGCCTGGCTATTCGTCGTCATCCTCTTCAATGGGCCGGTCAACTAATTCAACAATGGCCATAGGTGCTTTATCGCCAGGCCGGAAACCGCATTTCAGAATTCGCAGATAGCCACCCGGTCGTTGATCGTAGCGCGGGCCGAGTTCAGTAAACAACTTATTAACGATTTCCTTATCGCGCAATCGTGCGAATGCAAGTCGGCGATTAGCCACCGAATCTGTTTTGGCCATGGTGATCAACGGCTCCGCAGTCCGTCGTAATTCTTTCGCTTTTGGCACAGTTGTCCGTATCAATTCATGCTTGAATAACGACGTTGCCATATTTCGGAACATCGCTTTTCTGTGCGAGCTGTTTCGATTTAATTGACGACCGCTTTGACGATGTCTCATTGCCCTACTTTCCCATTAAAACTAGTGATGATGTCGCTAATGTAACGAAATCAGAATGCGGCGCTTCGTTCCGTCTCATAAAGTCCTGACGGCGGCCAATTCTCAAGACGCATACCCAAGGAAAGTCCTCGAGCCGCCAGCACATCTTTGATTTCAGTCAAAGATTTCTTACCCAAATTTGGCGTT
>JBCCFA010000099.1:0-11099 GCA_039029975.1 Pseudomonadota bacterium | reverse complement strand
GGCCTGCTCGGCCCGGGAGGCTTCTATCGTTCGCCAGCGCACCGCCATGCTTTGCGCTTCCCACTGACGCTCCTCTTGCTTCAACACCTGGTATCTCTCAGCTGCCCGTGCTTGCCGCTGCAAATGCCCTAGCTGCTTATCGAGCTCTTCGCGTATATCTTCTAGACGCGAGAGATTTTCTTTTGTGTGTTTAATGCGATTTTCAGTTTCTCTACGCCGTTCTTTGTATTTTGAAATACCCGCCGCTTCCTCAAGAAACCCTCTTAGCTCTTCCGGTTTCGCCTCGACCACGCGCGAGATCATCCCTTGCTCGATAACCGAATAGCCGCCTCGCGACCCCAATCCGGTGCCAAGAAAAACATTGGTAACGTCTTTGCGCCGACATCTTGTGCCATTTAATTCGTAGTTAGATACACCATCACGAGACACCGTGCGCTTGATCGAGATTTCACCAAAGCCGGCGTATTGCCCGCCGATCGTGCCATCGGAATTGTCAAAAATAATTTCGACGGAGGCCTGACCGACGGGCTTGCGCGAATTCGAACCGCTAAAGATAACATCCGCCATGGAATCGCCGCGTAGATGTTTAGCAGAGGATTCCCCCATCACCCACATCATGGCGTCAATGATGTTTGATTTACCGCAGCCGTTTGGGCCGACGATGCCAGTCAAATTTCCAGGCAAGGCCAAAGTGGTCGGGTCCACAAATGATTTGAACCCGGCAAGCTTTATCTTAGTAATTCGCATCGGCGAATATTTCCTTCGAGGTATCAGCGAAACGTCAGCTGGGCCACTAGACGTTAGATTAATTATTCGTTTTTTATGATAATTATGCTTGACCGGACGACTCAGTGAGCACCGCTAAGACCAATGTCTACTGCGCGGAGCCAGGTTGCTCGGTGGCCGCTCGATTGTGCCTGTATTCGGCCATTTTAGCGAGCGTTGACGCCGTGCGTTGCGGCGCCTCTGCTATTTTAACTGGCCTCGGTGCATCTGTAACCGTTGCCGTTCAACAAGGAACATCAATTGACGACCACACCCTCGAAAACGCTTGACACCTTTGCGAACCCAAAACCGGCGCGCGATTACACCATTCGAATCGAAATTCCAGAATTTACCTGCGTATGTCCCCTCACCGGCCAGCCTGATTTTGCCCATCTAACACTCGAATATGTGCCGGATAAGCTATGCGTGGAACTGAAGGCCTTGAAGCTCTACATTTGGTCATTTCGCGATCAGGGTGCCTTCCACGAGGCAATAACCAACGAAATACTCGATGATATTGTCACTGCTACGCGACCTCGATTCGCTAGGTTACGGGCAAAATTTAACGTGCGTGGCGGCACCTATCCGACTATTACCGCGGAACATCGCGCGCAAGATTGGGTGGCCGCACCCAAGGTTGAGCTGCCCTAAGTACTCAATGGAAATGCTGCGGTGACAGTGAAACATCCATTATTAACCGGCGCCAGCTACGTGCTGAAGGGCGCGAGCTTGATCACCAAACCTCGGTTAAGACGATTCGTCCTAATTCCTTTGGCGGTCAATATCGTGGTATTCGGACTTGGCATTTTTGCCCTCGGCAACGTGATGGATTGGGTTGTCGGCTTCCTCCCTAGCTGGCTGCAATGGGCCCGTTGGATTTTATGGCCGTTATTCGTTATTGCTTCGCTAGTCGTGGTGTTCTACGCGTTTTCTATTGTGGCGAATCTGATTGCCAGCCCTTTTAACGGATTTCTTTCTGCAGCCGTAGAACGTTATCTAAAAGACGAGCCGCGGAGTAACGAACGGCTAAGACTCAAAGAAATTTCTCGCGAACTCGCACGCGCGATTTTCGCCGAACTCCGCAAGCTTATTTATTTCATCGCGTGGGCTATTCCTTGCTTAATACTTTTCGTCATACCGGGCGTCAACTTACTTGCCCCGTTCGTCTGGTTCCTATTCGGCGCCTGGATGCTGGCCATAGAGTATATCGATTGCCCGCTCGGTAACCACGATCAACCCTATCCCGTCGTAAAACAACATCTTGTTTCGCGCAGACAGCTCGCCCTCGGGTTTGGTGGCGCAACGATGTTACTCACCTTGATCCCGTTAGTTAATTTCATTGCCATGCCGGTGGGCGTTGCGGGGGCTACCGCGCTGTACCTGGATCATTTCGCGGCAGATGCCTGAGCCATCTGCATTACCTTACGTTGGGCGTTTCGCGCCTTCACCTACCGGTCCCTTACATTTTGGTTCCGCGGTCGCAGCGATCGCGAGCTTCTTGGACGCTCGCCACCATCACGGCGAATGGTTAGTCCGGATCGACGATTTAGATCCACCGCGCGAACAAGCGGGTGCAGCTGAAATAATTATCGACACGCTCAAGGCCTGCGGCCTTGAACCCGATGGCCGAATCGTTTACCAAAGTGAGCGACACGAGCTGTATCAGTCGGCATTGGCAACACTCGCGGAGAAGCAATTGCTTTATCCGTGCGGTTGCACCCGTAAGGAAGTGGGTCAGTCAACTTACCCGGGTACGTGTAGCAATGGCTTACCGGCCGGAAAACAAGCCCGCTCAACCCGCTTCCGTGTGTCTCGCGATCCAATTTGCTTCCTCGACGCGGGTTATGGCCCGCAACGCGAAGTACTTGCCGAATCTGTCGGTGATTTTAATTTAGTTAGAGCCGACGGTTTATTCGCTTATCATTTGGCAGTTGTCGTGGATGACGCGGACCAAGGCATTACCCACATCACCCGTGGCGTTGACCTACTACCCTCAACGGCACGGCAAATTGCCCTGCAGCAAGCGTTAAACTACCCAACGCCTCACTATCGACATTTCCCTGTTGTTTGCGACGCCGCGGGCAACAAATTGAGCAAGCAAACCGGCGCAGCTGCTGTTGATTGCACAGATCCGAAGCTTATTTGGCAGCGCGCACTGAGATTTTTAAATCAACCGACACCAAAAGAGTTATCGAAATCTCTGGAACACTTAATCCAGTTCGCGATTGAAAACTGGCGACCGGCAAAAATCGAGTCAATAGGACACTAAGCGAACGATTGTTTAGCTTGCGTAAAGTTTGTCTGCAGCTCGGAGTAGTCTCTGGCAACCGCAAAATCTGGATAATCCGCAATGACGTTGTCTGGCGGACAGAAAAACACCCCAAAATCGGCCTCGCTCAGCATCGAGATGTCATTGTAAGAGTCCCCTGTTGCAGCCACTTTATACTGCAGTGATTTGAACGCCTGAACGGAGCAGCGTTTCGGATCGCTCTGTCGCAATCGATAGTCCACAATCGTACCATCGTCCTGTACCACTAATTTGTGACAAAGAATCATTGGATAGCCCAGTTTCTCGAGCAAAGGGCCGGCAAGTTCGTAAAACGTATCCGAAATAATCGCCACCTGGTATTCGGTTCTCAGCCAATTCAAAAATTCTTTGGCTCCCGGTAGCGGCTCTAGCGCATCGGCTGCGGCACGAATATCGGCGAATTTAAGCTTGTGCCGAGCCATGATATCGAGACGTAATTTCATTAATTCATCGTAATCCGATATCTCTCTTGTGGTGACATTCAAATCATCAATCCCGGTAGCGGCCGCGAGGCCAAGCCAAATTTCGGGGATCAAGACGCCTTCAAAATCCAAACACGCTATATTCATAATGAAACATTTTCCAATTAATGCGGACTAAATCAATTGCTTGTGCGGGTTGCGCGCGGCCGCAAAGCTCAGAACAACCCGGGGCAGCTATTTTGCGACAGGCTAGGCATATCTAGCGCGCTCGATGGTTCAACAAATATGTTACCAGTATTCTTCTATCCTTTAATGGACATTGTGAATAGCAACGACTAGTGAAGTTTCTAATCCTCAGAGATGCCGTTATCGCAGCAGCTTGCACACTACTGCTTGTGCATGGGCTAATTGCAGCAGAGATTCGAGATTCCGGTGATTCGCCGGCAATGGAGGTGCGTGCAGTTGCATTGTTTAAGGATAAGGCCGTCCTTGAGATAAACGGCAAACGTCGGACCGTTAAATCTGGGAAAACCACGCGCGAAGGGGTGAAACTGCTTAGCGCGAACAGTGAACAAGCCACTATTGATCTTAACGGCGAAAAACTGATTCTTAAAGTGAATTCAAAAATCACAACCGGACACGCGCGCAAAAAAAACGTGGTGCAGCTTTTCCCGGGTGACGGGGGGCATTATTTTGTCGATGGATTAATCAACGGGCACAATATTCCGTTCCTCGTGGATACGGGCGCGACGACGATTGCAATCAACAAAAATATGGCAAAACGGATGGGGTTGTTGTATCGGGTTGACGGCGTGCAGGGCCGTGTAGAAACGGCGTCTGGCACTGTTAACGCTTATTCGGTGCGCTTCGATAAAGTACAGGTGAGAGCGATAACGCTTCGTAATGTCCGGGGCACAGTCATTGATAGCGCGTATCCATCGGTGGCGTTGTTAGGTCAATCATTTTTGAACCGACTCAATTTGCGTCGAGAAGGCATTATGATGGAGCTGTCCGAACGGTAAGCGCTAGCCGTCGTTAAATCGCTCGCGGTTCCATGTCAATTCAAGGCCGCCATCGGCTCGCGCAATCACTCGCGCCAGCACAAACAACAGATCGCTGAGTCGATTAACATACTTCAGCGAACCGCTATTAAGCTCAGCAGATAAACTCAGCGCGACAATTCGCCTTTCTGCACGCCGACAAATTGCGCGCGCCAAGTGACAGTGCGCCGCCGCATTGCTACCGCCGGGCAGAATGAACTCCTTGAGCGGCGGCAAGTCCGCATTGTAATTATCGATTAGAGATTCTAGGCGAGTAACACCGTCTGCTGGCAGCAGGGATGAGCCCGGAATCGATAGCTCGCCGCCAAGGTCGAAAAGGTCATGCTGGATCAACAAAAGTGCATCCGCCATGGCCGTATCGTCGATCGCGCAAATCAAGACCCCGATCATAGAATTCAGCTCGTCTATGTCGCCCATTGCCTCAACGCGTGGATCGGTTTTGCCTATCCGTCCGCCGTCGCCAAGGCCGGTTGTGCCAGCATCACCCGTCTTCGTATAAATCTTCGATAATCGATGTCCCATCTGTACTCAACTCTTCAATAATCTTTGCACGCGTGCCTCACTGTAGAGAGCGACCTATTAATTGTCAAAAAGTAACCATGCTGTGTCGAAGGCCCTAAATTGTTAGAATGTCACCACTTTAGCCAGCAAAACTAACGCGCAAGTGCTGTCTCCGCGCCTCATTACACAAAACGAGTTATGAACGGATCCGAAAGAAACAACGAAAATTGTTTTTCGGTTGTGCTGCCTTGCTATAACGAAAGCGAAAATATCGTCGACCTAGTCAACGAAATTGCGGGTGTTATGTCCGGAAATTCCGAAATCATTCGCACATTTGAAATTTTGGTCATCGACGACTGCAGTACCGACGAGACCGTTGCTATTTTACGGGCTGAATTTTCTACTGGCTCGTCGCCGCTAAGAATTCTGCGCCACAGGAATAATTACGGTCAATCAGCCGCTATTTGCAGCGGGGTGGTTCAAGCCAAACATCCCTGGATAATTACGCTCGACGGTGACGGGCAAAATGATCCTGCAGATATCCCAAAATTGATTGCGAGCCTGTTAGAGTTTGATGGCGCCCGCTTACCAATGATTTGTGGACAGCGCGTCAAACGCCAAGACAGCTGGTTAAGAAAATTTTCATCTAAAATCGCCAATGGCGTCAGATCAAATTTGTTAAGGGATGCCACAGCGGACACTGGTTGCGGGCTAAAACTTTTTAGCCGTGACGCGTTCATGCGCTTCCCCCGATTCAACCATATGCATCGATTCCTACCTGCGCTGGCAAAAAGGGATGGCGGCCACATAGTATCGGTTGCTGTTAATCACCGACCGAGACGTCATGGCGTTTCCAAATATGGGCTTAACAATAGACTTTGGGTCGGCATTGTTGACCTGTTCGGCGTGATTTGGCTACAACGCCGAAGTTTTCGAGGCACAGAGCTTGACGAGCATTAAACCCGAACCGCCAATGCGCCTCCGTATCGGCCGACCTCCACTTCACGCTTAACCGAATAATAATTCATGGGCAACCTTAAAAAACCTCTGGAGCTCTGGTTTCTGGCCCTTGCGACTTGCGGCATCCTGCTGCTTGACGCACCAATAAACGAACTTCACGGCACCGCGGTTTTCTATGCGAGCTTAGTTCGAGAACTGTTTGATAATGGTTACCTGTCGATTTTTGCCGACGAACGCGCCTATTTTCTAAAACCCCCTTTGGTCCTGTGGTTGTCTACCGCAAGTGCCAAAATATTCGGCCTTACAAACTTCGGGGTTAGTTTTGTACCCCGTGTGGCTGGGGTGCTGTGCGTCGCGCTGTGTTACCTGATGACAAAAAAACTCTTCGACCAACGCGTGGCGTTATTCAGTTCGCTTGTTTTAATCACGAACAGCACCTTCATACAATTTTCCGCCACACTACGCATGGACTCCATGCTATTACTTGGGGGGCTTATCAGCGTTGCCGGGTGGCTATATCGTGATCGAACCTGGTCGTCCGTTGCTATCTTCGCGGGCATTACAATTGGGGTGTTAAGTAAAGGGCCTTTGGGGTTCGCCCCGATCGTGCTTATCCTCATTCATAGCGTGTTGTTCAAGGTGAATGTCACGCAAACAATTAACTGGCGTTGGTTTGTCCTGCTCGGACCAATCCTATTTTGGTATGGCTTCCTTATGGCGACTCACGGGACTGCGCCATTTGTTGATCTATCTAACGACTTGGCCAAACCTGCTGCAGATGCCAACGCGAATTTGTTCATTGAAACGTTTCGCGAATACATTGCGAAACCCGCTGGTCGATATTTGCCTTGGTTACCGTTCATGCTTATCGGGGGTGTGCTGGGTTTAAGACACAGTTTTAGCGACGATCATCGTTATCAAAAAATCATGCGCTGGCTGATACTTTGGTTTGCGTTAGTGTTTGTCGCAGCGGCCGCGAAGCCCGATAAAGATATCCGCTACTTATATATGGGCTTACCGGTACTATCTATGCTCGCGGGGTACGTTTTGGCTAAGATAGAACACCGATTCAAGCTACATTGGATGGGCATCGCGCTCTGCGGGTTCATTTTTGTGCTGCCGCTGGCGTACAACTTCGGACCATACCGCGAAACCGACACACGTCCAACGATTGAGGCGATGTCCACGAAAATTGCGACTACTGAGACGCCGGTGGTAATCGGCGGCTACCCAATACCCGCAGGACAGGCGCGACGGCAAAATACCCATAGAGATTGGATTTACTTTTACCTTAACAAGGAACCACGAGTACTCGCTTGGTCGCAGATTTCGCCCGCGGATATGACCAAGGGTGAAGGCTACTTTTTGACCAACAACCGATCGCATGAAGCGCGATTAGCGGAGTACCGGCTAACGCCGAAATTCAAAACTACCGAAATGGTCTACGCGATTCGAGAATGATTTTACGCCGTTACTTCATGCGAGAAATTGTGCGCGGATTCGCGATGATAATCGGTGCATTGATTCTAGTTTATTTCAGTACCCGATTTGCGTCTTATCTCGGTCAGGCTGCAGAAGGAAAAATCGCGCCCAACGATATCTTCACCCTGATCAGTTTGAAGATGTTGGTCTCTCTCAAAGAGCTGATACCGCTCAGTCTTTATCTTGGTGTTTTTGCCACCATGGTGCGAATGCAGCGTGACCTCGAGCTCACTGTCATGCGCGCTGCGGGCGTTAGCCACGACCTGCTCATTCGTACAGCGCTTATTGTGAGTGCTATCGCTGCCATTTTGGTCGGCACTATCACCTTATATATCGAACCACGGGCTGAGCTTGAGATCGAAGAAATCCGTGAAAAAACGGAAAACGAAGCGACCATTTCTGGCGTTAAGGCCGGCACCTTCAAAGAGATGAGTGGCGGAAAGCGCATTTTATACGCCGAAGACATCACTGAAGATGGTAATTTTCTGCAAAATACATTTGTGCAATCTCGTTCCACAAGTTCAGTCGGCATTATGCGTTCCGATAACGCGCGTGTTGAAACAGACGCTAGAACTGCCGATCGTTTCGCGGTCTTTCGAGATGGTACTAGTTACTCAGGTTCGCCTGGCAAACTGAATTACCAGATCACCGAATTCGATAAGTATGGCCTGCGAATAGAAAACCGCAGCCCAACCGACCTGTCTCGAAATGTAAACTACATCCCAACTGAAAAAATCATTCAATTACATGGACCACTTTATGCGGCAGAATTGCAGGCCCGCCTCGGAACGCCTATCGCAACTATTTTGCTTCCTGCCCTTGCTATCTTAATTGGGTTAACGATTAAGGGCGGTAACTGGCACGTGGGGCTGTTAACGGCGATATCCGTGTATTTCGTCTACAATAACCTGTTAGGTGTCGCCAAATCGCTGGTCAAGAAAGGTGATCTACATCCCTATTTGGGCTTGTGGATTGTTCACCTCGGCCTGATAGTGCTGCTCACCGTCCTGCTGATTCGACAACGTCGACCGGCAGGCTTAGGAAGCCGCCCGAAACAGGAACTCCTTCGCGTTCGCTAGCCAGTGATCGCCGGTCTAGACATCGGCACATGCTGTAGCTTTATTTGCCTGAATTATTATTGAACCACTATGTCAAAACTTGCCTCTGACCGTACGGCCCGCATCGACGCGCTAGTCGCCGCACTTAAACAGCGCGTTCTCATTTTGGATGGCGCTATGGGTACCATGATTCAGGAATTGAATCTTGGCGAAGCCGACTTTCGTGGTGACCGATTTGAGTCTCATCCGTCGCCGCTGCAGGGCAATAATGATTTACTCAACTTAAGCAACCCGCAGCATATATGTGCCATTCACGAACGCTTCGTTTGTGCTGGCGCCGACATACTTGAAACGAACACCTTTAACTCCACAAGCATCGCCCAGGCCGATTACGGTATGGAGGCGCTTGCTTATGAACTTAACCTGACGGGTGCAAAACTTGCGCGCCAGGTAGCGGATGAATTCACTGCGGCTCATGATCGCCAAATTTTTGTTTGTGGCGGTGTAGGCCCGACCAATCGCACGGCTTCGGTATCGCCCGATGTCAACGACCCCGGCTATCGCAACGTCAGCTTTGAAGAACTCGCTACAGCTTATCAAGATGCGGTCCGAGGTCTGTTAGATGGCGGTGTCGATGTCTTATTAGTCGAGACGATATTCGACACCTTGAATGCGAAGGCAGCGTTGTTCGCTATCGACACGGTTTTTGAAGAACGCGGCGAGCAAGTTCCGATCATGATTTCTGGCACCATCACCGATAGGAGTGGCAGAACGCTAACCGGGCAAACGACAACTGCGTTTTGGTATTCCGTACGTCATGCCGAACCGCTGAGTATTGGGCTGAACTGTGCGCTCGGCGCGGCAGATATGCGGCCCTATGTTGAAGAACTTCATCGCAACGCTGATACGCTAATTAGCGTTTACCCAAACGCGGGCTTGCCCAATGAGTTTGGTGAATACGATGAAACGCCTGAGGAAATGGCAACGATAATTAAAGAATTCGCCGCTGCCGGTTTCCTAAATATTGTTGGCGGTTGCTGCGGGACAACGCCCGAGCATATTGCCGCCATCAAGGATGTCGTTTCCCAATATCCCCCTCGCCAGCAACCAACGCTGAAGACACACTGTCGCCTGAGCGGCTTAGAGCCGCTAAACGTCGACGACACGACCGGATTTATTAACGTTGGTGAACGTACCAATGTGACTGGCTCACCAAAGTTTGCCAATCTAATCAAGCAAAACGATCTCGAAACTGCTGTCGACGTAGCGCGCCAGCAGGTCGAGAACGGCGCTCAGGTTATCGACATCAACATGGACGAAGGGATGCTTGATTCCGAGGCCTTGATGACGAAATTTGTCAATCTGATTGCCTCCGATCCTGATATTAGTCGCGTGCCATTTATGATTGATTCCTCTAAGTGGTCCGTCATAGAGGCGGGACTTCGCTGCATGCAAGGCAAAGGAATAGTCAATTCCATCAGCTTAAAGAACGGCGAAGAAGAATTTCTCGCACAAGCTCGTTTGGTAAGACGTTATGGTGCGGCCGTAGTTGTGATGGCATTTGATGAAGTTGGCCAAGCTGATACAGCGGCGCGAAAATTCGAAATTTGTGAACGCTCGTATCGTCTGTTAACGGAGCAAATCGGCTTTCCGCCCGAGGATATTATTTTTGATCCGAACATCTTGACCGTTGCCACTGGTCTCGAAGAGCACAATGATTACGCTAAAGACTTCTTTTCCGCGACTCAGCAAATCAAAGAAAACTTGCCGCATTGCTTGGTGAGCGGGGGGTTAAGCAATGTGTCATTCTCCTTCCGCGGAAACAATCCCGTACGTGAAGCAATGCATGCCGCTTTTCTTTACCACGGCATTAACGCGGGACTCGACCTGGCCATCGTTAATGCCGGGCACCTGGGTATTTATGACGACATTCCTAACGATTTACTGACGCTCATTGAAGACGTTCTGCTAAATCGGCGCGACGACGCGACCGATCGACTCGTGGATAGCGCCGAACATGTGAAGGGCGTGGAAAAGTCCCCGGAGAAAATCGAAGAGTGGCGATCCGGTTCGGTTAACGAACGTTTGAGTCACGCGTTGGTGAAAGGCATTACCGATTACATTGTCGACGACACCGAAGAAGCCAGGCAACAATTTGATCATCCCCTGCAGGTAATCGAAGGTCCATTGATGGACGGCATGAATGTCGTTGGCGATCTGTTTGGCGCAGGGAAGATGTTTCTTCCGCAAGTGGTGAAAAGCGCCCGCGTCATGAAAAAAGCCGTAGCGCATCTTCTGCCGTTCATTGAAGCCGCCAAAGCGGAAAGTGGCGCTGCTAAAAACTCCGGCAAGATTATTCTTGCCACGGTGAAAGGCGATGTCCACGATATCGGTAAAAATATCGTCGGGGTTGTTCTTCAGTGCAACAATTTCGAAGTAATCGACCTCGGTGTGATGGTAGGCTGCGACGACATACTGGATGCCGCTGAGCGCGAGCAAGCAGACTTGGTTGGCTTAAGCGGATTAATTACCCCATCCCTCG
>JBCCFA010000098.1:0-11186 GCA_039029975.1 Pseudomonadota bacterium | reverse complement strand
TTGAGCGATTGCCATTAGATTGCAGCGAAGCGCCTACACACCCGAGTCGGATGATCGATTAAATGTTAGCCAGGCAAACTTCCAAGATGGAGGCGTGCGTGCCCTGATAGCGGCGCACCTTGCCGGCTTTACGCCAATCTTTAGTACCCGTAGTTACGCCACCATCGCCGTCGATAATATTGCTAATTTTCTCAGCTATCTTGTCTGAAATTTGGTCGCTGCGATAAATCACAAACTCGCCGTCAGCAGTGCCATTACCGTCAATATCACACGCCCAATTCGCATCGTTATTTGCGGCTTTGAATAGATCCTGATAGCCATTCTTAGTGATGTAATTAACCATTTCTTTTTCCAAGTACGGCCCTTGCCAACCGGGAATCAGATTGCTGTTATCCAAACTATTAACAATCAATTGATGATAACGGTCTTGGGCGTGGCTCGGGATGTGTCGCGGCCAGAGACCCGTATCGGAGTGGAATTTGGCCACCGCCGTCGTTAGGGTATTTATCTGCTGTACGTAGGCCGATACTTTCGCGTCTTCGATAGCCGCAAATATTTTTGGTGCAGCTACGGAGCCGAGAATTGCGATCACGGCCAGCACCCCAATCATCTCAACCAAGGTAAAACCGCGCTGTGCGTGTGAAGTAGTCATAGCTTTTTCCTGAATTTGTTTCCCATGTGACATCAACAGGGCGAGCGCGACCGCGCAACTCATCACCTTTTGGCCACGCCTGGTCGTCGATATTGCCCTAACCATTGGGTCTGGTAGCGACAAAATCGCGACGATCTTGAATAGTGAAATCCTTGAAAGCGCGACCTAGCGCGCATTTTTAGCGCTTTCGGCCTAGTCCAAGTGGAGAGTTATCAAGAAAAATGTAGAAAATTACGTGTCGCGTTTATTCCAAATCCCTAAATAGCACTTTCCAGCACAACCCCTAATCTGGGTAAACTGGGGCACGTTTTTCGAGGAAAGCTTCAATGCCTTCCTCGAAAAATCCGGCGCTTGCGCAGAGTATTTGCCCACGGTCTTCCAGCGCTACCGCTGCTTCCAGGCTGGGTGCATCGGTCGTTAAGCGTAAGCCTTCCTTGGTTAACCGAAGTCCCAACGGCGATGTCAGCAACATATCACCTGCTAATTGGCGTCCAGCCTCATCGAGTTCCTTAAACGAAACAACATCCGAGACCAGCCCGGTGGCCAAAGCGCGATCGGCGTGCACCATCCGCCCGGTCATCATCATCTCGGCCGCCACGGAGCTCCCCACAGCGCGGGGTAAAAAATAGCTAATCCCAACGTCACAGCCGGTCAGTCCAATCTTAACCATAGCAACATTGAACTTGACGTTATCACTTGCAATACGCACGTCAGAAGCGAGCGCGAACGCTAGCCCGCCGCCAGTCGCGGCCCCATGCGTCAAGCTAATGATTGGTTGAGGACAGTAGCGCATGCGTAAAATCACTTCACTAACTTGCCGCTGAAAACGCATTCCAGATATCGGACCAGCCGATACGCCGCCCGCATCTTTGATGTCGTACCCGGCACAAAAATGCCTACCGTGACCTTTCATAAGTACAAGGCGCACTTCATGTCGCGACTGTAAGCCAAAAAAATAGTCTTTTAACTCATCGCACATTTGCGGCGTGATGGCGTTCAACTGATCGGGCCGGTTAAGACATAACCACTCAATTTCACCTTCGTTTATCACTTCAATCGTTTCATAACTCATGTTGAATCCTCACGCCCGTCGTTACTTAGAAAGCTAATTTCGTTTCTATTTTAACTTGTGCCCGTCTGTCTATCACGGGCAAATCAGCCTATTGACCTAGAACCCATAAGACCCTAAGTTGAACCTCACTAAAAGCAAAATAATCACGCCCCGTGATGGGCTAATTGGAGGAAAAGTGAAACTACTCAATTCTTTTGGACCGAATCCACGTATGGTTCGCATGGTTATGCTCGAAAAAGGTATCGAGCTGCCCAGTGAAGATTTAGATCTATTGGGCGCTGAAAATCGGGGTGAAGCCTATCTAGTGAAGAACCCGGGCGGCCAAATGCCGGCACTTGAGCTCGACGACGGCACGGTGATCGCCGAAACAGTAGCCATTGCAGAGTATCTGGAAGAGAAACACCCAAGTCCGTCACTTATTGGCAGCACCGCCGAGGAACGGGCGGAAACACGCATGTGGATGCGTCGCATCGAAATGCAAATCACGGAGCACATGTATAACGGCTTTCGGTTCGCAGAAGGCATTGATATATTCCGCGATCGAATGGTTTGCATCCCGGAAGCAGCGGATGGTTTAAAAGCAAAAGCAAAAGAACGCCATCAATGGCTAGACGGATTGCTGGAAGGAAAGGAGTACATCACCGGTCAATTTAGCGCGGTGGATATTGTGCTCTATTGCTGCATGGACTTTTGCAAAGACGTCGGCCAGCCGGTTGACCGCGGCCTCAAAAATTTAAGCGCTTGGTACGATCGGGTTGGCGCACGACCCAGCGCCGCGGGCAGCTTACATCCGGGCTCCGCGCAGGTAAAAATGGCTGGCTAGTGAAATATGATAAGGCCGGGCGTAAAAAAGCCGTCGCAAAGACGGCTTTTTCATGACTTCTGCGAAAAGCTAGACTCGTTCTCAGTTGTAGCCCAGAAAAGCGACATGCGCGACGGCTTCCGATTCGTCGCCAAGACCCTTCGAACGCCCAAATTGAACGATGTCTTTTTGCCACCGAGCGCGATCGCGCGATTGTTGTTGGCGCGTTTGAGGATCGGTCGCAATCTCCGCTTTTTGATAAATGTCGTGGGTTCTTTCCATCGTGTTATTTTTTGCTCCAGTCACCAGATGATTCATAAATCTACACCGTTAAATTAAGCATCCTCCCGCGGCTTTGTGAACATTGATTGAAAGTGCCTGTGAGGCTAGTCACATTAATAGCTCCGAGAAGGTGCGACGTTATACAATACGACCTGGATTTCGCTGAGTTGTTCCAAGTTCAAAACTGATGAATGACCAAAGTAAGTATTTCGATGTGATTGTTGTCGGCGCAGGTTTCGCCGGCTTATATATGCTGCATAGATTGAGAGAAATGGGATTCCAGGTCCGAGCTTTTGAAGCGGGTACTGGCGTTGGCGGCACCTGGTATTGGAATCGATACCCTGGGGCGCGCTGCGACGTTGATTCTATGGAGTATTCCTACCAGTTCTCAGAAGATTTGCAGCAAGAATGGAATTGGTCGGAACGCTTTTCGCCGCAGCCTGAAATTCTCGGCTATCTAAACCATGTTGCTGATCGCTTCGAGCTTCGTGACCACATCGAGTTCGACTGTCGGGTCACGGCGGCAAGATTCGATGAGGCAAACCGGCGCTGGGAAGTGACGACCGAAAAAGGGCATGTTACCGCGCAATTTTGCGTCATGGCGACAGGTTGCCTCTCCTCAGCGAATTTACCCGATATTCCGGGCCGAGACAGCTTCTCCGGGGGTAGCTACCACACTGGTCACTGGCCCCATGAAGGCGTTGATTTTAGCGGTCAGCGCGTGGGAGTCATTGGGACGGGCTCTTCTGCTGTTCAATCAATTCCTCTAATCGCGGAACAGGCTGCAGAATTAACTGTGTTCCAACGCACCGCGAGCTACTCAGTACCGGCTCGAAATCGAGCACTGCCGGCAAACGAAGCAAACACAGTTAAGGAAAGATACGCCGAATTTCGCCAAGAAAATTGGCAAGAACCTTTTGGTGTCAGTTTTCAAGCGGCGGAAATTGGTGCACTGGATGTCGATGAAAACGCCCGACACCAGAGTTTCGAACAACGCTGGCGAACCGGTGGGCTACGCTTTTTGGGCGCGTTCAGCGACATTTTGATCGAAAAAGACGCCAACGATACGGCGGCAGAATTTGTTCGCCAAAAAATTAAAAACACCGTGGAGGATCCGCAAACCGCCGAAGCCCTGATGCCGAAACAGCTGATC
This sequence comes from Pseudomonadota bacterium, assembly GCA_039029975.1. GTDB lineage: Bacteria > Pseudomonadota > Gammaproteobacteria > JBCCFA01. The sequence goes on along the minus strand of JBCCFA010000098.1, from coordinate 7,225 downwards.
GGCTGCAAACGCTTATGTCTGGATACTGGGTATTACGAAACGTTTAATCGAGACAACGTCAATTTGGTGGATCTGCAAACCGACCCGATTAAAGAAATTATTGCGCAGGGCGTACGAACCGAATCGCGCGAATTCGTGCTGGATTCCTTAGTGTTTGCAACCGGCTTCGACGCCATGACTGGCGCGTTGGATAAAATTAACATCGTTGGTCGCAATGAGTTGTCGCTCAAGGCAAAGTGGCGCGCAGGCCCGCAAACTTATCTTGGTCTCGGCGTTGCCGGCTTCCCTAATTTGTTTACGGTCAGTGGTCCGGGCAGTCCATCGGTGCTGTCGAACATGGTTCCCACCATTGAGCAACATGTGGAATGGATATCGGATTGCATTAAATATGTCAGCGATAAAGGTTTTGAAACCATCGAAGCGGAATTGGCCGAAGAGCAGGCTTGGGTGGAACACGTCAATGCGGTAGCCGATACCACGCTCTACCCGGGTTGCAATTCCTGGTATCTCGGCGCTAACGTGCCCGGGAAACCGCGCGTATTCATGCCGTACATTGGTGTGCCCCCCTACGTGGAAAAATGTCAGCAAGTCGTTGCAGATGGCTACGCTGGATTTGATTTAAGCTAGGCCCGTCTCGAGCGAAACTCATGTCTGCCGGACAGAGATTACCAAATACGCCTGACCCAATGCATTACTGGGAAGGGGCAAATGGCTTGCGCCTGGCCGGTGACGCCTGGGGCGACCCCAATGGTCCATTGGTCCTCCTGCAACACGGTGGCGGACAAACTCGCCACGCGTGGAAGCAGACAGGACAAACGCTGGGTGCCGCCGGGTATTACGCGGTCGCCTACGATGCGCGGGGACACGGTGATTCGGACTGGGATAAGAACGCCGCCTATACGCAAGATGTGATGGTGGAAGATCTGTGTAGTCTGCTCGAGCAACTCGACAAACGACGTCCAGTCTTGGTGGGTGCGTCGATGGGTGGGGGTACAAGTTTGGTCGCAATTGGCGAAGATCACGTCGACGCGACCGCCTTAATTATGGTGGATATTGCGCCAAAGATTGAACCGACAGGCGTGACAAATATCACCCGCTTTATGCGCCACAAGCCAGATGGCTATGATTCCCTTGAGGAGGTCGCCGAGGCGATTGGTAATTACCAACCACATCGCAAACCACCTAAGGACCTTAAAGGATTGGCGAAAAATTTGCGCCTTGCGGATAACGGGAAGTACCGCTGGCATTGGGACCCTGCTTTTTTGTCGCAACCTCGAGATATCGCCAAGCGGACAACACGTTTAGAGACCTGTGCCGCGGCACTCAGACTACCAACGCAATTGGTACGTGGCGGCTTATCAGATATTCTGAGCGAAGATGGAGCCCAACATTTTTTACTGCTCTGCCCGCATGCTGAGTACGTCAATATCACAGATGCCGGCCACATGGTGGCGGGTGATCGCAACGATATTTTTGCCGATGCGGTGATTGATTTTTTGACCCGTACCGTGCCGGCGATCGGGAAACCTGTGCAACAACCTCACGATACCCAACCGCTACCGCATGAACACGATGACGATGTTAATGATGTCCCCTAGGAGAGATTAATTTCGAGCCTTCGAATCACTTCAAAGACCTCGAAAATACTTGACTACCTCATCTGTAGACACAACGTCCGCGTATTTCGCATTCATATCGAAGATATTCGCTCGATGTGGATCCTCATGGCGATCGCCACACGCATCCTCAACGATGATTGGAATAAAACCGTTGGAGACGGTATCAAGACACGTTGCTCGAATGCACCCGCTGGTAGTCACACCGCAAGTGACAACCGTATCAATGCGTTTTGCAGTTAGCGTCGCCGCTAAACTCGTGCCAAAAAAAGCGCTCGGATATTGCTTTGAAATCACTAATTCTTCGTCACGCGGCGCGATTCCCCGTGGCCAAGCACCCATTGGATTGCCGGCGCGAAAACACTCGAGAACCGGCGCTTTTTTGAAAAACAAACCACCGTCAACGCCGGATTCGTGGTACAGCACATTGGTATAGATAATCGGCACCCGGGTTTCGCGCGCCGCATTTATTAAGGCGATCGTTTGCGCTAACTCGGGTTCGACCTCCGCATACAACGCGCAACTTGGCTCGAAATAAGCCTGGACCATATCCACAACCAAAAGCACAGGCCGGCTACCAAAGCCAAGCCGGCCCGAGTAGGCTTTCGCATAGTTTTGGTCGAGCGCCTCAGCCACTAATAAACCGTTCGCCGCTTACTTTCGCTCTAAGACGACGACCGGAATTTCACGGCTGCCGGCTTTTTCTTGGTAATCACCAAACGGAGGGTACATTGCCACCATTTGCGCCCAGATTTTGCTGCGCTCATCGCCAGCGGCAACCCGGGTAGTCGCCGAAAACACATCGCTTTCAACTTGCACCGTCACATCATCTTGAGCCATTAAATTGTGATACCAACCTGGATGACTATCATGGCCGCCTTTTGATGCGATAATCGCGTATCCGCCATCCACTTCTCCGTACAGCAGCGGCATTATGCTTTCATTACCAGACTTACGACCAATCGTCGTTAGCAATAAAGTTGGTAACAAGCCAGGGCCACCAGCAAAGCTCGAATCCCACATGTGGCCAGCGCCAGAATCGGCTTGGTATTGTTCTCGGTGTTTGGCAATCCATCCCGTGGTGCTTGCTTCAATAAATGGGTCACTCATTGATTTTCTCCGCGTTTGTTTTCAAAGTCAGCTACATTAGTGGGCGATACTAGCACGCCCTTATGTGCTAAAAAACAAAGGCGTTCAAAATTGCTTTTGCCCGCCTCGCTACGATACCCTCTGGTCGTCTGAAAAGAATCTCCGCCACCCTGACGCTATTAAGGAATCACAATGCACCCCATGCGCTTCGGCTTATTTTTGCTGCCCAACACCATCACAGAAGCGACCGATGCCGCTATCAAAGCGGAGTCTCAAGGGTTCTATTCTGTTTCGGTTAATGATCATTTCTACTCCCCGCTTGGAGATGCCCACACCCCCCAACTGGAGTGTTTTGTTGCCTTAACTGCTATCGCGATGGTCACCAAAACGATCACGTTGGCCCCGGCTGTTATCGCAACGTCTTTTCGGACACCCGCCATGCTTGGAAAGTTGACTTCATGTATCGATATCGCCAGCGAAGGACGGTTTATCTGTGGTCTTGGCGCCGGCTGGCAAGTAAGTGAATACGAAACACATGGTTATTCTTTCCCTTCGCTGAAAGAGCGGCTGGAACAGATGGATGAATCGATTCAAATCTTAAAGGCGATGTGGACTCAGGATTCACCCGCATTCGCAGGGAAACATTTTAGAGTCAATGAAGCATTCAATAACCCGCGGCCGATACAAAAACCACATCCGCCAATCATGCTGGGCGGGTCTGGCAAGGGCCTATTAAAAATCGCGGCCCGCGAAGCAACTATCCTTAATATCATTCCGCCCACCTCGAACGGTAAAGATTTTCCCAACGACCCAGTTGCCACTCGAAATTTTACGTTCGACGTGCTGAAGGAGCGCGTCAAATTGCTACATCAGTTCATGCGTGAGGAAGGTCGCGATCCGCAAGAAATGGAATTAGGCGGCCTAGTGTTACTCGGCCTGTCGCGTCAGAAAGGTGATGCCAACCTAATTGAGATGGCAAAAAATCTTGGATTCGATGACTACACGCAGGCCCAAGCAGCGCCCGTGTGCCTACTTGGCACACCCGAAGAAGTGCGGGATATGATTCAAAAACGAAAAGACGAAGCCAGCCTCACGTATTACATCATGCTGGCTGCCAACAGCGAAAGCCAAGATATGTTTGTGGAAGAAGTGATGCCACACTTCGCCTAAAGGCACGAACCGCATTCAGTACAAGAATGTTGTACGGCTTTTATTTACCGAAAGCGGCTGTCACTAACTCGGTATCCAAGTATTCGCGAACCGCCACAATCAGACCGTCTTTAACAGTAATGACAATGCAATAATCATTGTTATAGTCCACCCCAGCTTTCGTTCGGGCTAGTCCTTTAGATTCCATGATTACCCGATCGCCTTCGGCCGTGAGGGAGTTAATAGTCACTTTGATGCCGTCTTCCAATACTTCACCTAACGGCTCAAAAAGTTTGGCAATAATTTCCGCCTTACCGTCAAACGTGCCGGCAAATCGGTGTGAACCGAAAAAAGTCCAAGTGGCATCATCTGCTAATTTACTGAGAAAACCCTCGGCATCGCCAACGCTGACCATACCCCAAGCTTCTTCCACTAATTTTTTATTGTCAGACGCGCTCATTTTGTCTCTCCAGATTTTTTAGTATTTATTATAATCAGTTAGGCTTACCGATTAACCGTACCTGCTTATCGATTTGGGTCGCTATGGCTTTTACAGCAACTCCGCTGGCATTTGGTGTCACGTTGTCTTGCATCAGGAACAAGTAGTTCGCCGCTTCTTTATTCCCACCCTTGCGCGCGTGGTACATCCAGCCAAACGCCTTTTGATAATTTTGTTTGACGCCTAACCCGCGATAATACATGACCCCTAAATTTTTTTGCGCGCCCGCATGGCCCTGAAGCGCCGCGTCCTCAAACCACTTGGCCGCTATGTCAAAGTCGCGCGCGGTTCCGGCGCCAACGTAATAGTGAATGCCAACATAATTCGCCGCTTCCGCATCACCGTTTTCAGCGAGTGGCAAAAATCCGACGAACGCCTGATCATACCGACCTTCTTTAAATAGCTGATAAGGATCGCTAGGCTCTGCGCAGCCACAGAGCAACGCACTAACCGCGATCAAACCACATAGCGCAACGCAGTATCGTGGCTTCAGGCGTTCTTGCGTAAGAATCCGACTAGTCCGCAAACATCATCTGCCAGAATACGGCCGAGAGGACCATCCGAATAAGTGGATTGAATAATCTCGCCGCTATTGCGAATTAAGAACTGCGCCGGTTGCATGAATTTCCGTTCTTCGTTCCACCATCCACCTATTGCGTCGGCTACGCTTCGTTCTACCGCATAACCGATTGGGAAACTCACGTCATTTTGAACGGTCGTCGCGTTCTCCAAATCATCCACACTAGCAGCAATAACTTGTACGCCCAATTCAACCAGCTGCTCTTTTGCATTCTCGAAACCAACTAACTGTTGGCGACAAAACGGTCACCAATGGCCCCGATAAAAAAGCACAACGCCGAAATCGGCGGTCATGTCTCCCGGCACCGTGACGCTACCGTCATTCACCGTTTGTAACGAAAAGGCTGGTAATACGTCCCCGCTACCTAGTTTGCTTGCCATGGTTTAGTCCCAAGTTAACTAAGAAGTTAGCATGATACTCCAAATTAATTTTCGGGGCTGAGACACACACCATCCCCGATGAGACTAGTACGCTACTGGTCAGCGCCTTTCACTAGATCGACCGTAATTTTCTGATTTCTATTTCGACCTAAAATATTGTCATCGACGAACATGATTTTTCGTTCGTAGTTGGGGTGGATGAAACTCATGGTCATTTCATTGCCATTACCGAGAGAGAATCCTTGTTCTGCACTGAATAAAAAAGACGCCGATTCAACTCTAAAAACGCCAAAAGTGATTTCAGTCTGCCCTGGCACCCCAGTTAAACGTTCGCTACATACCGAACGTGCCATAGGGCGGCTACACACCACGTGGACATCCTCAACTGGTTTCCCACTATCAGAATCTCGTGTAACAAAAATGATGTGAACGAAATCCGGAATCGTTTTAATCGATTTCCCAAGTAAACCCAACCAATCGCACAGTACAAACACAATTGCAGCGAGTATTAAACTAATTACTATTTTCAAACGACATTCCTTGCTTCGTCACCCACTGGGACGAGGACTGAAAACGATAAACTAAAGCATAAAAGGACTACCATACTACGCGCATTTACTCGACGATTACCAGAGAAACTATCTTGGTATCAGTTAAAATGCGAGATAGAATTCGCTTAATAAAAATCGAGTTCATATTAAAGGACTGTCCCCTAGACGTTAGCAAGCGATTTATTTTTGCTCTATCAAAACCATGCACGATATTCGCTTATTTCACATGGCGGTACCGGGGCGTCTTCACGCTCGGACCTTCCGTTGCCTTTGGTTGCTAGAAGAGCTGGCGGTAAAGCCGTTTGACCTCTGTATGGTGACACCCGGGGAACCATACGTTCCTGTGATGCGCGAGCACGGTATGCGTCACCTAACAAAACTACCGGCGCTATTATTTGATGGCCAAGAGGTCGGCGAATCCGGCGTCATTTGCCAATTGCTTGCGGAGTGTTTTCAAGATAAGCGAAATTTACTTGGCGCCGAAGACGAACGGCTTGAACGCTTACAGTGGAGTGCTTTCGCTGAGACATGCGTCATGCTGCGGCTTCCCTACAAACAAAAAATAATGGATTCAAACACGACTCTCGAAACCATTCGTGCAGAAGTAATTGCTCCTCAACAGGAAGTTTTAAAAGGAAATATCGAACGTTTCGAGGCCCATTTTCGTGATCAAAATACTGATTATTTACTGAAAAGCGGTTTTAGCATCGCGGACACCATGTGCGGATGGAGTCTTTACACGTTCAGTAATTGGGGGTTGTTTGATATCAATGGAGAGGACTCCCCGCTAACGCTATCGTACTTAGAAAGATTACGTGCACGCCCGGCCTTTAGGCGCACGGAAGCTTACGCGGAGCTTTCGCCGGGTTTGTATACTATCGAGTAGGCTATTCCGCTAAGAAGCATAAGTGATGTACCGTTACGCGCAATGAGTAGGCCCGAGGAAGTCTTTCATCCAAAGAATCACGCCAAATTCTCGCCCGGGAAAGTGGCCTACATCATTCCTGAAGATGACGTCTTCGTCACCTATAGGGAACTGGATGAAAAGTCGAATCAAATCGCTCATACGTTTCGGGCCTTGGGTTTAAATATCGATGACGGGATAGCATTCTTGGTTGAGAACCGCCAAGGTTTCTTCGAAATTTGCTGGGCCGCGCAGCGCGCCGGCCTGCACTACACACCCATCAGTACTCATTTGGGTGTCAGCGAGATCACCTACATCGTCACGAACTGTGAAGCGAAACTCTTCATTGTTTCGGCACGTTTCAAAGAAATTGCTGAAGACATTCGTCGGGCGACCCCTAACGCCAGCCGTTTGATTTGCTTAGGCGGTGACATACCTGGCTTCGATTCATTTGAAG
>JBCCFA010000097.1:0-11193 GCA_039029975.1 Pseudomonadota bacterium | reverse complement strand
CCGCTTCGGTAAAATTGTCTGCCACACGAAAACAGCCATCTAAGTAGGCACTAATTTCTGGTTTATTCGCTTTCGATTCTGCGGCAACAGCGCCCTCTAGCAAGCCGCTGAACACGCCCTGCCAATCTTTCTGCATAGCCTCGGCGACTTCGGGCGGTGTATCGGCGCCAATATTCGTGCCGCTGGATAAGATTAAATTTCCAATCACACGATCTGGTGCATCCAAGTTGGTTTGCATAACAATCATGCCGCCAATGGAATTACCCACTAAAACGGCCTTATCGATGGATAGCGCGTCAAGCACGGCAACAACATCTGCCGCCATCTCGCTGATCGCGTAACCGCTCTCGGGTTTATCAGACATACCGTGGCCACGGTGATCCATAACAATACATTGATGATCACGCGCAAACGCTAACACTTGGTTAAACCAGATGTAGCGATTCGTAGTCCAGGGATGTAAAAAAACGATCGCGGGTCCACCGCTACCGAAAGATTCGTAATAGATATTTACGCCTTCGCGATTGACTGTGGGCATAGCTCTCCTCCTAATTCATATTATTCGCTCGACAAACGACGATGATACGCCAATATCAGGTCACAGGCTGCTGGTGGATTGAATTAAAGTACCGAAAAGCGCCCATTGAATCCTCGGTATAATTGGACGAGGCAATAAGGAGCAAATTATGTCCAACGAACTGCTTTTCGACACTGAAGAACAACTCGGCATCATCACCTTCAACCGGCCAGAGGTGATGAATGCGTTTGGTGATTCCACCCGCCCGGAACTGCTGGCGGCATTGAGTTCGGCGGAACAGAATAGCGATATTGGCTGCGTGATTATCACCGGCACTGGCAAAGCTTTTTCCGCTGGAGGCGACATTAAATCGATGCGCGACCAGCAAGCAGCGAATGACATTGACACCATCACCTCGCGTATGTCGGTAGCCGCCGAGATAGTCTTGCTGATTAGAGAAATGACAAAGCCAGTAATAGCCGCCATTAACGGCCCGGCCGGTGGTGCGGGCGTCAACTTAGCGCTCGCTTGCGACTTGCGATACGCCTCCGAGAAAGCAATTTTTGCCGAAAGCTTTGCGAAAATAGGATTAATGCCTGACTGGGGTGGCCATTATTTATTACCGCAACTGGTTGGTACCGCTAAAGCGCTTGAATTATTTATGTTGGGCGAAAGAATCGACGCCCAGACTGCGCTCAAACTTGGGATAATCAATGATGTCTTTTCGGCCGATGGCTTCCTTGATGAAGTGAAGTCACGAGCGCACCAGCTAGCGAAAGCGCCACGTAACACCATCACCGCAATTAAACAGTGCACATACGCCAGCGTGCATCAGTCATTAGCCGATACGCTCCGCATGGAACAAGCAATGCAAGGAGAGTTGTTCCTGTCTGATAATGCGAAAGAAGGCATGCGCGCGTTCTTAGAAAAGCGCGAAGCGATATTTAATCAGTAAATAGCTGATTTGCTAGTTACTTAATTGTGCCTATAGAGATTGCGCTAACTTAATCCAATGGCCAACCCGCCGCGCCGCGTTGGTTAAATTGACTTCGGCATTTTCAAGCGCGGACTCACCAGCGCACGGGCGCGTGACACTTGCCTCAATGGCATCTATCTGACCTTCAAGCAGCACGTGAGCCGATTCTGCCAACATGCCACCAATGGCGATAACTGGGATATCGTATTGTTTCGCCCGCCGCGCCACGCCCGCGGGCGCTTTGCCGTGCGCAGTTTGCGCATCGAGTGCGCCTTCCCCGGTAATTACGATATCACTGGCTTGAATGCGTTCGTCCAAATTCACCATATCGGCCACAACATCTACACCGGTTTTAAGCTGACCATTTAAAATGCCCAACAGGGCGGCACCCATACCGCCGGCGGCGCCACTGCCGGGCTGCACCGCAATGGCATGTCCGACGAGCGTCTCAATAATCTCAAATGCGTTCCCAAGGCCCAGCTCCAAACGTTCTAAAGCCGCCGGTGAAGCACCTTTTTGCGGTCCGAAAACTTGGGTTGCCCCCGTGGGTCCTAGGAGCGGATTATCGACGTCACATGCAGCGGTGAAGTTAACGTTCGCGATGTTGTCATTTAGCTCAGTTAAATCAATTTGCGCGATGCGTTCCAGGTCGGCACCTGTTAAAGGGTCCGATAGTAAGCACGCTTGTTGATCGTAAAACTTGGCGCCTAATGCCTGACACATGCCCAAACCACCATCATTGGTTGCCGATCCACCAATGCCAAAAATGATTCTCTTAGCGCCTTTACTAATGGCATCTATGATTAACTCACCGCAACCGAAACTCGTCGTTTTTAACGGATCGCGCTCGTTCGGCGGCACTAACATCAAACCGCAAGCCGCCGCCATCTCAATGACGGCAACACTGTGGTCTTGGCTTAGTACATATTTGGCACGCAGTGGTTCGCCGAGTGGGCCAGTGACTTCGGTGCCGACATATTCACCGCCACTTGCGCCAAGAATTGCGTCTACGGTGCCTTCGCCGCCATCGGCCATCGGCAGTAGATCGAATACCGCATCGGGCAGCACATCCGATAAGGCCGCGCGAATAATTTCGGCAACTTCGCGCGCCGATAGACTCTCTTTAAACGAATCCGGCGCGATTAGTATTTTCATTCAAGGTCGTTCAAGCAACGCCGTGCTGCTTGAGTGCTGCATCCACTGTTTGATCAATTAAGGTGGCAATCGTCATGGGCCCTACACCACCGGGGACAGGTGTAATTAACGATGCTCTGGGTAAAGCGCCATCGAAATCGACGTCGCCGACATTGCCTTCGTTGTAACCGGCATCAAGCACAATCGCCCCTTCTTTCACCCATTCCCCTTTGACGAACTCCGCTTTACCGACTGCGGCAACAATCACATCGGCCGTTCGAATGATGTCGCCAATATTTTTGGTGCGCGAATGGCATATGGTCACCGTGGCGTTCGCTTCAAGCAACATCGCCGCCATCGGCTTACCCAAAATCGGACTACGCCCAATGACGACTGCATGCAGACCACTCAAATCGATGTCGTAAGCCGCAATCAAACGCATAATCCCAGCAGGTGTACACGAGCCAAAGCCGTCTAAACCTAGCCACATCCGGCCAAGCCCAATGGCGGTTACGCCATCAACATCTTTGTCAGCGCCAATTGCCTCAAAGGCGGCACGTTCATCGATTTGCGACGGCACCGGGTGCTGAAGCAAAATTCCATTCACCGCAGGATCCGCCGCCAAATTTTGAATTTGCGTCACTAGTTCGTCGCTCGATGTTGCTTCCGACATTTCAATCGGCAAGGAGGTCATGCCAATATCCTCGCAACGACGACGTTTCATTTTTACATAAGTTGCAGAAGCAGGATCCCCGCCCACTAAAACCGTGGCTAAACATGGCGTGATGCCCGTTTGCTGTTTAAGTTTGCTAACCTTTTTTGCGGCGCCATCAAGCATCTCCGCCGCAACGCGCTTGCCGTCTAAAAGTTTGTTATCGCTCATAAAATTCTCGCTGATTAAGCACGATAAACGGGAAACTGCGCGCATAAGGCTTTTACTTTTTCGCGCGTTGCATCGATCACTGATTCATTATCGAGATCGTCCATCACGTCGCACATCCAGTTCGCAACATCGCTTACTTCTGCTTCCTTGAAGCCGCGCGTGGTCGCGGCCGGCGTACCCACACGAATACCGCTAGTGACGAATGGTGATTCCGGATCGCTAGGTACTGCGTTTTTATTGACCGTGATGAAAGCTTTTCCTAACGCCGCATCTGCCGCTTTACCGGTAATGCCTTTGGCAATCAAACTGACAAGCATTAAATGATTATCCGTACCGCCGGTAATCACCGGATAACCGCGCGCCGCGAATTGATCGGCCATTACTCTGGCGTTATCGATCACCTGCTGCTGGTATGCTTTAAAAGAGGGCTGCAACGCTTCCTGAAAGGCCACTGCTTTCGCTGCTATCACGTGCATCAATGGGCCACCCTGGGTGCCGGGAAAAACCAATGAATTAAACTTTTTGTTCAAAGCTTCTTGCCCGGAAGTAATGATGAAACCACCGCGCGGCCCGCGCAGACTCTTATGCGTTGTGCTCGTTACCACGTGGGCATGCGGCACTGGATTTGGATAGAGTCCCGCGGCAACTAGGCCGGCAACGTGCGCCATATCGACCATTAAATAAGCACCGATTTCGTCGGCAATTGAGCGGAACCGCGCCCAATCGACAACCCGTGAATAGGCTGAAAAGCCGGCCACGATCATTTTAGGTTTATGTTCTTTTGCTAACGATTCAACTTGATCGTAATCGATAGAGCTACCGTCTGCCGTTAAACCATACTGAACTGCGTTGTAAATCTTGCCCGAAAAATTGACATGGGCACCGTGAGTAAGATGTCCGCCATCGGCTAAACTCATGCCTAACACAGTGTCATGCGGTTCCAGCAATGCCATGTAAACGGCCGCGTTAGCTTGCGAGCCCGAGTGCGGTTGAACGTTGGCATAGTCACTGCCAAATAAGCGATTTAATCGACCGATCGCCAACTGCTCGGCAACATCCACATACTCGCAACCACCGTAGTAACGCTTGCCCGGGTAACCTTCGGCATACTTATTTGTAAGCACCGAACCCTGCGCGGCGAGTACGCGCGGCGAGGCATAGTTTTCCGAAGCAATAAGTTCGATATGCTGTTCCTGTCGCTGTTTCTCCGCCTCAAGCGCGATATGCAGCTCATCGTCAAATCCAGCGATTACATCGTTTGAATAACTAAACATCCAGTAAATACCTCGATACCAAATAACGTGATTAAATTTAATTTTTTGCGGTCGAATCGCGGGAGAAACCGTGCCCTGTTTCAAACCGATTAGCGAGAAAATCAATAAAGCTACGCACTTTTGCTGGCATTAGCCGTCGCTGCGGATACATCACATGAACAGCACGCGGTGGCGAGCGATATTCAGTTAGTATTTCAACCAATCGACCATTTTCAAAATCTTCGTGGACCAAATAATTCGGCAGTCGCGCAATACCCATACCACGCATCGCGGCAAGACGCAGCGCCGCGCCTTGATTTGAACGCAAGTCGCCGTCTACCGATACCGTCAGTTCACTCTCGTCTGCTCGAAACGACCAGGTGTCCGTGGCCATATCGTTATAAAAAATCATGCAATTATGGCGAGCCAGTTCGCTCGGATGACGCGGTGTACCGTGCGTATCGAGATAGGCTTGCGAGGCACAAATCGCTAGGCGAAACGATCCAAGTTTGCGCGCGACCAAGTCGGAGTCATCGAGCCTGGTGCCCCCAGCGTGGATCGCGATATCAAACCCCCCTTCTAACAAGTCAGGCATTTGGGGCGCCAATCGAACATCGAAAGCGATTTTTGAGTGCTCTTGCTTATATGCCGCGATTGCCGGGATGAGATAGCGAGTGCCAAAAGTTGCCGGCGCGCTAATCTTGAGTGTGCCGCGAATTTCATGACTAAGGTTTTTAACGCTCGCGTCCGCATCGTCGATATACGTTAAAACACGCTGGCATCGATCATAATATTCCGCGCCTGCTTCAGTTAGGCTGCAATGACGGGTGCTGCGATTCAGCAGTCGGACCGATAACTCGTCCTCCAAGCGTTTTATTTGCTTGCTGACCATAGCGGTAGAAACGCCCATCTCGCGCGACGCCGCCGAGAAGCTGCCTTGTTTAGCCACGCTACAAAACGTCCGAATACTGGTGAATTTGTCCATCTTTAGCTACCCGCAGTGCATTATGTTTACCCGCAAACCAGGCACCGTGAACACCGCGCCGCGAGCATAATAATTCAATCTAAATGGAGATTATTAACGAATTGGAAATATATTATTCCTTATATCCCGTTTCAGCGCCACTCAATTGCCCTTATATTTCCGTTTCATAAATAATACGTCAATACGACTGGTTTAGTAGCTGATGAGTGTGGGCCTGCGTCGTAGCTTTATTTCATTCAGGAGAATACCCACATGGCAGGTCATCAGCATTTGTTCGTTCCCGGTCCCACCAACATTCCCGAGCGCATTCGCCGCGCCATGGACGTTCCGCTAGAGGATCATCGAGCACCAGATTTCCCGAATTTCACGAAACCGCTGTTTGAAGATCTAAAAAAGGTCTTTCAAACCGAAGCCGGCCAAATATTTATTTTCCCGGCCTCTGGTACAGGCGGCTGGGAAGCTGCCGTGACGAATACCTTGTCACCGGGCGATAAGGTACTGCAATCAAACTTCGGCCAATTTAGCCTGCTTTGGACAGACTTATGCCGTCGCCACGCGATGGAAGTGATCGAAATTGAGATTGAGTGGGGAGCCGGCGTGCCGCTAGACAAGTACCGCGAAGTATTGAGCGCGGACTCTGGGCACGAAATTAAGGCGGTCATCGTGACACACAACGAAACCGCCACCGGTGTGACCAGCGATATCAAAGCAGTACGTAACCTGCTAGATGAGCTCAATCATCCTGCGCTGCTATTCATTGATGGCGTGAGTTCAATTGGCTGTATCGAATTTCGTATGGATGATTGGGGCGTCGACCTAGCGGTCGCTGGATCGCAAAAAGGTTTCATGCTCCCTACCGGCCTTGCCATGGTGGGAGTGAGTCAAAAAGCGCTAGTTGCACGCGAACACGCCAAGTGTCCTCGTTGTTTCTTCGATTTCGAAGACATGATCAAAACCAATAAAGACGGTTGGTTCCCTTATACGCCTGCTGCCACCCTCTTACATGGTCTGCGTGCTTCAATCGATATGTTGTTAGAAGAAGGCATGGAAAACGTTTGGGCTCGGCATCATCGCTTTGCTTCTGCCGTGCGCGCTGCCGTCTCTGCATGGGGTCTTGAGCTATGTGCGAAGGAAGAAAAATGGCATTCCGATACGGTGACAGCAATCGTCACACCGGAAGGCGTTGACAGCAATGACATTATTAAGACCGCCTACGACCGCTACCAACTGTCGCTCGGTTTAGGACTTAATAAAGTTGCGGGACGCGTGTTCCGAATCGGGCACCTTGGTGATTTAAACGAATTAATGATCCTTTCTGCAGTCACTGGCGCCGAGATGGCGATGCGTGATTGCGGCTTAGAGATTGTAACTGGCAGTGGTGTCGCGGCCGCGGCAGAGAGTTTACGTCTATCTCATCCGCAAGCCGGCGACAATAAGATCGGAGTTGCTGCTTAAGTTACCGTTAATAAGTTTGAGTGGAGGATCACCATGAGTTTCACCCAACCACAACAGCGCAAATCTCGGTTGCAACGGAGCGAACTTGCGGTACCAGGTAGCAGTCCGCAAATGTTCGAAAAAGCACTCGCCAGCAAGGCCGACTATATCTTTCTCGATTGCGAAGATGCCGTTGCACCAGCAGACAAAGAAACTGCACGGCGCAACATTATTGACGCCCTTCGCGAACTCGACTGGAAAGGTCACGGCAAAACCGTATCGGTACGAATTAACGGGCTCGACACACATTATATGTATCGAGACGTTGTTGATATTGTTGAGCAGGCAGGACAGTACATCGATACGATTTTAGTGCCGAAAGTAGGCGTGCCAGCTGACGTTTACGTTGTCGACTGCTTAGTGTCGCAAATCGAGTACGCCACTGATATTTCAAACCCAATCGGTATTGAAGCGCTGATTGAAACGGCCCTTGGTATGGCCAATGTTGAAGCCATTGCCAAATCAAGCCCGCGGCTCGAGGCACTGCATTTTGGCGTCGCGGATTTCGCCGCCAGCCTGCGAGCTAGAACCACCGTTATCGGCGGATTAAATCCAGACTATCCGGGCGATCAGTGGCACGCCAGTTTGCAAAGAATGCTTACCGCATGCCGCGCAGAAGGTCTCCGTGCCATTGACGGACCGTTTGGTGACATCGCAGATCCTGATGGCTACCGCCAAGCGGCGATACGCGCTGCAGCCCTCGGTTTTGAGGGCAAGTGGGCAATACACCCGTCGCAAATAGCGCTCGCCAACGAAGTGATGTCCCCACCGGAGAGCGAGGTATCTCGCGCTCGGCAAATATTAATTGCGCTGGAACAAGCGGCCAATCAAGGTCGCGGCGCGGCGCAATTGGACGGCCGCATGATTGATGCGGCATCGGCCCGTATGGCGGCCCACATTGTGCAACAAGCCGATGCGATCAGCGCCTAAGCACAGAAACAAACCTTCAAATTCCCTATTTTAAATAATTAATAGTGGTGAGGAATCAATGGATATACATGAGTACCAAGCCAAAGAACTACTTAGCGAGTTTGGCGTTACCATCCCTTCTGGTGGTTTGGCCTACAGCCCGGAACAAGCGGTTTACCGCGCGCAGGAAATCGGCGGCGAACGCTGGGTAGTAAAGGCGCAAATTCATAGCGGCGCGCGCGGAAAAGCAGGCGGCATTCGCGTTTGCGAATCGGACGCAGAAATTTGGGAAGCGGCGGACGATCTCCTGGGCAAACGATTAGTCACTCAGCAAACGGGCGACGCTGGCAAAGTCATCCAAAGACTTTACATTGAGAGCGGCGCCAACATAGCACGCGAACTCTATGTTGGTTTTGTTTTAGACCGGTCTCGAGAACGTATTGTCGTGGTTGCTTCCGCGGAGGGTGGCGTCGAGATTGAGGAGTTAGCACAGGCCAACCCGGAGTCGTTGATCCGAACGGTTATTGAACCAGCCGTTGGTATGCAGGCATTCCAAGCGCGAGAGATCGCTTTCTTACTCGATATACCACCAGAGCTTATCAGCCAGGCGGTGAAAACTTTACTTGGCGCTTATCGCGCGTTTAGAGATCTTGACGCAACGATGGTGGAGATAAACCCATTGGTGATTACGCGCGATCAGCAACTGATTGCGCTGGATGTCAAGATGGGATTTGACGACAACGCGCTCTACCGACGCGGCACCATTGCCGAACTTCGAGACAAATCTCAGGAAAATTCCCGAGAGCAAGAAGCGGCTGATCGTGGCTTAGCTTACGTTGGGCTGGATGGACAAATTGGTTGCATCATTAATGGCGCAGGCCTCGCGATGGCGACCATGGACATGATCCAACACGCTGGCGGGAAACCCGCAAATTTCATGGACATTGGCGGCGGTGCTTCACCCGAACGCGTTGCTAAAGCAATCCGCTTGGTGTTGTCTGATCCCAATGTTGAGACACTGTTAATCAATATTTTTGCCGGGATTAACCGCTGCGACTGGGTAGCATCAGGCGCGGTTGAAGCGCTTGAAAAGCTGCAACCGGAAATTCCCGTGGTTGTGCGTTTGGCTGGGACTAATGAACGACTTGGTCGCGAAATATTAGAGCGATCGAAATTTCCGATTGTCCTAGCGAGCTCATTATCAGAAGCCGCGACCCATGCCGTCAACGGTTGGCAAGAAAACCAACAGACTTAAATTTGGATATCGTCACCATGAGCATACTACTAGATCAAAACACTAAGGTTTTAATTCAAGGATTCACCGGTCAAATCGGCTCCTTTCACGCCGCCGAAATGATCAGCTACGGTACCAACGTTGTTGGCGGTGTTACACCGGGCAAAGGTGGCACCACGCATCTTGGATTACCTGTGTTCGATACGGTAAAACAGGCGGTTAATGAAACGGGCGCGAACACCTCAATTATGTTCGTACCGCCGCCATTCGCCGCCGATAGCATTATGGAGGCTGCGCAAGCAGGCATTGCTTATGCGACCTGTGTGACCGATGGCATACCCGCCCACGATATGATTCGTGTGAAGCGTTATTTGAAACTGGTTGCGGAGCGAGACGAGAATAATAGTTCGTCCACGCAAATGATGTTAACCGGACCCAATTGCGCGGGCACGATCAGCCCAGGAAAAGCTATGCTCGGGATTATGCCCGGACACATTTATCAGCCAGGGCGCATTGGTATCGTGAGTCGCTCAGGCACCCTAGGCTACGAAGCTGCCGTGCAGTTGCAGAGCGTCGGTTTGGGCGTCTCGACGTCGGTCGGCATTGGCGGCGATCCAATCAACGGCAGTTCTTTCAAAGATATTCTAAAGCTTTTCGAGCAAGACCAAGAAACCGACGCTGTTGTGATGATAGGTGAGATAGGTGGACCACAGGAAGCTGAGGCGGCGGCCTACTTTCAGGCGGAGATGAGTAAACCGGTGATTGCCTATGTGGCCGGACTGACAGCCCCGAAGGGCAAACGAATGGGCCATGCTGGCGCGATAATTTCTGCTTTTGGCGAAAGCGCGGCGGAAAAAGTTTCTATCCTACAAAAAAGTGGCATGGCCATTGTGCCGAGCCCGAACGCGTTCGCCGAAACCATCCAATCGGTTGTTGATAAGCGCGCGGCTTAAGTGCTTCATTCAAATTAAAAACGCAGAGATAAACCATGACGAAACCACGCATTATTGTCACTAGGCGATGGCCCGAGGAAGTCGAGTCAAAACTTCGTGAAAAATATGACACCGTGCTGAATGATTCCGATACACCGATGAGCGCGGCTCAACTTATTGCGGCAATTGATGACTGCGATGCGCTCTGCCCCACGGTATCAGACAAGATCACGGCCGATGTCATTGCATCGCCATCTCGCCGAGCAAAATTAATCGCGAATTTCGGTGTCGGTTTCAATCATATCGATCTGGACGCGGCGAAAGCCCAGCAAATACCCGTGTCCAATACGCCGCACGTTCTGACTGATTGCACCGCGGATTTAGCCATGACGCTGATGCTCATGATCGCGCGGCGCGCGGGTGAAGGTGAAAGACATGTCCGCGAGAAGGCGTGGAGCGGTTGGCGACCCACACACATGATGGGTACCAAGCTCACGAACAAAACACTGGGCCTAGTCGGCTTTGGGCGTATTGCTCAAGCAACGGCGCGTAAAGCACATCATGGCTTTGGCATGAAAATTATTTTTCACGACCCTTTTCCGCCAGCTGCCGACCTTATTGACGAGGTGGGCGGTGTGGCCTGCGCATCGCTTGAAGATCTGCTAGCAAAAGCAGATTTCGTTTCTCTGCATTGCCCTGGCGGCGACGCAACGCGCCATTTGATCAATACCGCACGACTCGATGCGATGCCAAAACATGCTTATTTAATCAATACCGCGCGTGGCGACGTGATTGATCAAGCAGCCTTAATTTCAGCGCTGCAAAACAATGAAATTGCTGGCGCCGGATTAGATGTTTACGATGGCGAGCCTGTGG
>JBCCFA010000096.1:0-11319 GCA_039029975.1 Pseudomonadota bacterium | reverse complement strand
TCCCGAGGATAAGGTCTGAACCTAACGACTACAGCACGCGAGCGCCTATTTTAAGCGGCTCGCTGCAACCTTACGTACCTCTGAAGCCGGACCTTCGCCAATCCGGGTGGGGAGCTTGCCGTCGATAAGAGAGCTATTCCATCCACGATTGGTGGCGCTGTGACGATCACCCCTATTGCTTGCTACATTTTCTGTAAGAGCAGCCAACACATGCTGCTCAAGGTTGGCGTTCAGGTGATGTAGGCATCAATGCGCGCTTTCAAGATGTGAAAGTCCACCGGCTTGGTCAGATAGGCGTCTAGGTTGACCTCGACGCCTTCGTGGATCGCATGTTCAACGGGATAGGACGATACAAAGAAGAACGGGGTCTTGCTGAAACGAGGGCAGTCTAGAAGACGCTTCCGCAGCTGGCTAAGCCTAATCCGAGAACTTGGGCCGGTACTCACAGCACTGATTTTAGTGGGTCGTGCGGGATCTGCGGTCTGTGCGGAAATAGGCATCATGCGCAACGACAATCAAATCGATGCCCTAGAAAGCATGGCGATCGACCCGCTCCGCTACCTGATTGCGCCACGATTGCTCGCGTTTGTTATTTCCGGCCCCCTACTGACGGCAATTTTCATCACGCTAGGGATATTCGGCGGTTGCTTCATTAGCGTCGTGGTTTTCGATTTAAACAGCGCAAGCTACTTCAACAGCATGGCGAATACGGTGACTATTTCGGATTTGCTAATGGGTTTTGTAAAATCCATAACATTCGCTTTACTGACGGTTTGGCTGTGCACAGCCAGCGCGTACCTAATGCATGATCGGGCGCAACCCGTGTTCGGCGCGGAGGGAATCAGTAAAATTACTACAGAGGCCGTCGTTAGCTCATCCATTGTGATTTTGCTTGCGGATTATTTAATTAGCGCATTGATGATTTAATTTAACTCATGGAAAAAAGATCGAGTCATTTATCAGTCGGGATTTTCCTTATTCTCGGCACCTGCGCGCTGTTTTATCTCACGTTGACACTCGGCAACAATGAGGTCTTAAGTAGTGACCATTATGCCTTGGAAGCGCGTTTTGTCTCCGCTTCCGGATTAAGGCGAGGTGCATACGTCGAAGTTGGCGGCGTAGAGGTTGGAAAAGTTGGTCAAATTGAACTCGACTATGAAACCTATGAAGCGAAGGTCACATTGCATTTAGATAAATCTCTACAACTACAAGAAGACGCAATCGCTTCGATCCGTACTTCTGGCATTATTGGCGATAAATTTGTCAAAATTTCTCCGGGCGGTTCGGACCGATTACTCAAGCCGGGCGAGGAAATTATCGAAACTGAATCATCGATCAACTTAGAAGAATTAATTTCTAAATATATATTTGAGAGCAAATAGTGCAGCCGTCCTCTTTAAATTATCAGTACCTGCGCCGAACAATTGCCGGCCCGATATTTCTCGCTTTCATGATCGTGTCTGCGCAAGCCTTGCCGCAAACGGATCCGAGAGAAGTGGTCGAACTCACGGTCAACTCGATATTGTTGACCTTACAGGATTCAAACTTAGATCAGGCCAAGAAAAAACACCAAATCACGGAAATCGCCAGTCGCCATTTCGATTTTGAAGCCATGACTTCACGCGTACTTGCGACAAATTGGAAGCGCGCAACTACGGCCGACCAACGCCGGATTACGCAGTTGTTTAAACAAATGTTGATCGAAACCTACTGGCAAAAAATGTCGCGTTATTCAGATGAACAGGTTGAATTTCTGCAAGAGCAATCACGCTCAGAGGAATATGTATCCTGCCCTACCCTCATTCGGACTAATGCCAACCTAATTCCTGTCGATTACAAACTCTATCGGGTGGGGAATACGTGGATGGCCTACGACGTGGTCATAGAGCAAGTGAGTTTAGTTCGGAATTATCGCGGTAAATTTCAATCGATTGTACGCGATGATGGGATACCGGGCCTGATCTCCCACCTGGAATCGCAAAACGAAGCGTCCCCTTAAGTCTAAACGCCGAATGGCTATTCGGCAGCCGGTAAGCCACCGTGTTTCAGTTTGTAACTTTCGATGCGACCCTCAAGATCGGTAAGCAGACCATCCATACCTTCTGAGCGGATGATTGCCGTGAAGGTGCTTCGGTAGTTGTTTACCAAGCTCACACCTTCAATCACTACATCGTAGGCAAACCATTCCCCGTCGTTGTTTTTAAGCTTGTAGGTCACTGGGATCTGATTCTGATCAGTCACGATGACGGTATCTACGATCGCGCGGTTTCGCTTGATCGTTTCGTTAAGGTAATTCACCCGCTGGTTGGTATAGGCCTCGATTTTATTCCGGTAAGTATCCTCCAAATACTGCGAGAAATACTCCACAAATTGTCGTTTCTCTTCCTTAGACGCAGTCCGCCAATTGGTCGCCAGTACACTTTGCGACATACTTCGAAAGTCGAATCCAGCATCAATCACGCGGCCTATTTCCGCCCATTTTTGCTCTCGAGAAAGATTGTCATTCCGTAATACAGTTAAAATGTCGTTAATACCCGATCTAACGCGATCCGTCGGTGATTGGGCTTCAACTGCTTGTTCAGCGATAACGCCTTGTCCATAACTGGCTGATGCAAAAATCGCCAGGACAATCGTTAAACAGGTGACAAGAAGCTTTTTGTAAGCGAGGGTAAGCGGATAGTTCTTCGTAGACGCCGTGCTTGTGAATACCATGGTTTCAATCGTTCCATGCTCAGGATGTTTGCGGAAATCCATCAATATATTACTCGGGTGAATTGGCAACGTCGATCGCAATCACAACCGCACCGCCGTCGATATCATAGGTGTCGTTAAACGCGCCGTTTGGCGAAGCCTCTAGTTTGATTGACTTCGCCAGCGTTTCGCCGCAAATAAAGTCATTATGTAGTTCTACCGCGCTAATAAGCTGCTCGTTTTCAGTGAAATACTGAACACGAATTCTATCGGTTAGGGCGAGATCTGCCGTTTTGCGCAAATTCTGTACGCGATTGGCGAACTCCCGAGCCAGGCCATGCGCATGAAGTTCATCATCGACCTGGGTGTCCAAAGCAATTGTCACGGCGCCTTCCTGGGCAACACTCCATTCCCCCATCTCTTCACTAAGAATTTCTACGTCTTCGCCAGCGAGCGCAATGCGCTCTC
Source organism: Pseudomonadota bacterium (assembly GCA_039029975.1). Classification (GTDB taxonomy): domain Bacteria; phylum Pseudomonadota; class Gammaproteobacteria; genus JBCCFA01. Next base: position 8,160 of record JBCCFA010000096.1, on the reverse strand, counting down.
CTTCGATATCTATGGATATTTCCTGACCCGCCGCCAGTGCTGATATTTGCTCGTTGTCGAATGTGGCTATCAGGGCCGCCGCCTGTTTCATTTTCTTGCCTAACTTGCGCCCGAGTCGCGCAAAATTGGCTTTCGCCGTGCGTTTTACGATTTCGCTGGAGTCATCGATGTATTCGATTTCAAAGACATTAAGTTCTTCGAGCACAATATCTTTTACGCTTTCAACCACAGACGCATTCACTTGTGTATTTGTCACAATCAGCAAGCGCCGCAGCGGCCGCCTCACGTTGATATTTTCTTTGTTTCGCAACAGTAAGGCCAAACCAACAATAGTGCGGGCTAGGCCCATTCGGTGTTCCAGGGCTTCATCAATCAGCTGTTCGTCAACGGCTGGATAGTCGGTCAAATGCACTGATTCCGTCATTGGTACAGATGAGCCAGCAGCCAAACTTTGATGCAGCCAATCGCTGAAAAACGGCGCAATGGGGCTCATCGCAACGGCAACAGAGGACAAACATTCGAAGGTGGTTAGATACGCTGCTAGCTTGTCGTTGTCGCTTAGGCTGTTCGCATCGCCAGATTTCTTGGCGGCCCAGAATCTGGGGCGCGAACGTCTAATGTACCAGTTAGATAACTCATCGACGAAGGTTTCTAAGGCCCGCGCGGCGCGCGTTGCATCATAGGCGTTAAACGCGGAATCAACCTGTTTCAAACAACTGTGCAGACGCGATGTTATCCAACCGTCGAGCTCACTTCTGTTCTCCATCGGCAAATTTGTTGCGTCATGCTGATAGCCATCGATATTGGCGTAGCTCGCCATGAACTTATAAACGTTTTCTAAGGTGCCGAAAAATTTATTGCGGGTTTCGCCAAGACCTCGCATGGAAAATTTCATGTTATCCCAGGGCGGCGAGTTGCTCATCATGTACCACCGCACCACATCTGCGCCATGGTTTGCCACGGTCTCAAAAGGATCAACGGTGTTGCCCTTCGATTTGGACATTTTCTCGCCCTTTTCGTCGAGAATTAGGCCATTAACCACGCAGTTTTTAAACGCCACTTGTTCTTCGACTAGACTTGCTATTGCATGGAGTGTGTAGAACCAACCTCGCGTTTGGTCCACCCCTTCGCAAATAAAGTCCGCCGGAAAGTTCTTTGCAAAGATCTCTTGATTCTCAAACGGATAGTGCCATTGCGCGAACGGCATGGCGCCAGAATCAAACCACACGTCCAGAACATCACCGACGCGACGCATCGTGCCGCCGTCTGGCGCGGGCCAAGTGTAATCGTCGACAAATGGTCGATGTAGATCGAGTTCGTCAGCATCGGGAAAATCATCGCCACATTTCTCACGTAGCTCCGCTATTGAACCAATCACTTCGAAGTAATCTGAATCCGGCGCGTCAGATACCCACACGGGTAACGGCGTGCCCCAGTAACGCTTTCGACTCAGCGCCCAATCGATATTGTTTTCCAACCAGTTTCCGAAGCGGCCATCGCGGATGGATTCGGGGTACCAATTAATCGTTTGATTCAAACCGACCAGCCGATCTTTGATTTCTGTCGTACGAATAAACCAACTTTCCACCGGATAGCTCATCAAAGGCGTACCCTTGCGCCAATCATGCGGATAGTTGTGTAAGTAATTTTCTTGTTTATAAAGGAGGCTTCGATCGCGCAGATCGCGGTTTATTTTTTTGTTCGCGTCTTTGAACCAATCACCGGCCACCAGCGGCGTGTTTTCGACAAAGCGACCATCGGGTCCCATGGGATTGAACATGGGCAAACCTTCGCGCTGGCAAACCTCGTAATCTTCCGCGCCGAATGCGGGCGCTTGGTGAACAATGCCAGTGCCGTCTTCCGTCGAGACGTAATCCGCTTGCACCACGCGCCAACCGTCGTCCAGGTCATCGGCGCCTGGTAACGTAAATAAGCGCTCGTAACGCTGCCCCACCAGATCTTTACCTAGATAAGCGCTTTCGACCTCATATTCATCAACTATTTTGTCTAAGCGTGCCGCCGCGAGGATTAATTGCTCGCCGGCATCATCGCCGCCAGTGATTCGAATTCTCTTGTATTCAATATCAGGCCCAACTGCCAAAGCGACGTTTGATATCAGCGTCCACGGCGTGGTCGTCCAGGCCAAAAAGGAAACGCCTTGCTCATCTAATAGCGGGAAGCGTACATAAACGCTTGGGTCATCTACTTCTTTATAACCTAGACTCACTTCGTGTGACGAGAGGACCGTACCTGATCCGGGGCTGTACCATTGAATCTTATGACCTTTGTACAGGAGCCCGCGCTCGTGAATTCGCTTGACCAGCGCCCAAACTGACTCGATGTAGTTGTTTTCGTAGGTGACGTAGGGCTCGTCGAGATCTACCCAGTAGCCGATGCGCTTGGTCAGTTCATCCCAATCTTTTTTGTATTTCTGTACGCTCTCACGACAGGCCTTGTTGAACGCCGCGATCCCGTACTTCTCGATCTCCTCGCGACCGTCAAGACCGAGCGCTTTTTCAACCTCAATTTCTACCGGCAAGCCGTGGGTATCCCAGCCGGCTTTGCGGGTTACTTGGTAGCCTTTAAGGGTTTTATAACGGCAGAAGGTGTCTTTGATCGTGCGCCCTAGCACGTGATGTATACCGGGACGCCCGTTCGCCGTAGGGGGTCCCTCGTAGAATGTGAAGCTCTCGGCTCCTTGTCGGGTAGCAACGCATTTTTCGAAAATCTTGTTTTGTTCCCAGAAAAGCAGCCGTTCACGCTCAATTTCGGAGAAGTCTAGATTTTTCGTTTCGGGGAACAAGGTTTTAACCGTTTGCTGAGTTCAAAAGTAGTGTTCGAGATGCGGAGTCGCCAGCGTTGTTTCTACACACCGACGACAGCGGCACAGTATAGCGTACTCCGCCTAAATACGGGGACGACGTGTGACCTCGATCACTGCAAACTCGCTACGTCCTCGCTTAATTATGCTATTTTTAAACTAGCCTTAGCTGACGTCCCGGCGCTGATTGGGGAGGCCACATTGAAATCCGAACAGATCCTCGATTTCATCGAGTATGTCGAAGGACAGAAAAATCAGTCCTTAAAAGAACTGCTAGAAAAAATTCTACGGAAATCCCGTTTGCTCACTAAAGCAGACGCTGGCACGATTTTTATTACGAACAATAAAGGTCGCAAGAGCTGGTTAGAACCGGCACATATGCAAAACGATTCTGTCACTGTCCGAAAGAGCGATTTCATTGTGCCCATCGGGCCAGGCACTATCGCAGGTTACGTCGCTCATTCAGGTAAAACCGTGCTCATTGACGACGTTTATGCCTTGAACGGTCGCAAACCCTATCGGTTTGATCCGGCCCGCGAGCATAAAAAATATAAGACGCGGTCAATGTTCTGCTTTCCACTCACCAACTTCCAACAGGAAGTGATTGGCGTTGTCCAGCTCATCAACTGCACCCCACGGAAAAATGCTAAACCGGCGCCGTTTGCGAAAGATGTCAGCTCTCTCGTAGGGCCCATCTCTCGTGTGGTGGGCCACTCAATCGAACGTGCGGCGATGATGGATCAAATCAAAACGTCGAACAAAGCTTTGCGTCAGCGTAATAAGCTACTCGCTACACAACGCGCACAAATTGAAATGATGCAAGAGGAAACGGAGGAAGCGTTCCAACTTTCAACAAACTTGTTGGCCCGCGCTGCGGAAATTCATGACGAAGAAACCGGCAATCATATTGTTCGGGTCAATGAGTACAGCTACTTCGTGGCAAAAAAACTCGGCATGCAGGATACATGGTGTGACGAGATTCGTTATAGCGCGCAATTGCATGACGTGGGCAAGATGAGTGTGGACTCGGCCGTACTGAAAAAACGCGGCCCTTTAGACGCGCGTGAGCGCGAGGAAATGAACCGCCATACAATATATGGCTACCAAATATTAAGCGCTTCGCCGCGCTTAAAATTGGGCGCTGAAATTGCGCTCTATCATCATGAAAAGTGGGATGGCACTGGCTATCCTAATGGGGCCGGCGGCGAAGCAATACCGCTATCAGCGAGAATCGTACAGATTGCTGATATCTACGATGCCTTACGTTCCACGCGTCCATACAAGAAAGGGTTCAGCCACAAAAAAACCTTGCAAATATTGAGCAAGGGTGATGACCGAATCGACCCTTACGGCCATTTCGACCCAAAACTCCTGCGCGTTTTCCACGACAATCATTTGGAATTCGACAATATCTGGAACCAGCTAAAAGACTAAGTGATCCTACCGGCGCTCGGCGTGGTCAGTGTTCTTGCTGGTGATTGGCCGCCAAGGTTTCCACAGCGAACTGTCTGATCTGTTGCACCAAAGCGTGCAAGCCATTACTTCGCGTCGGCGATAAATGGTCATCCAGCTCGATTTTGGCAATAAATTCGGGTGGCGAAGCAATAATCGCCGCCGGTGCCCTCCCCGAGTAAACTTGCAACATCAAGGCGATTAGACCAGAAACAATCGACGAATCGCTTATCGCGCGGAAATACAATCTATTGTCGCGCTCTTCGGTGACAATCCAAACCTGCGACTGACAACCTTTCAGGCGATTGTCTTCTGTTTTCAGTTCTGCCGGTAAATCCTCCAGGCCTTTGCCGAGATCAATAATATATTGATATCTATCGGTCCAATCATCGAATAGAGAAAACGATGCCACAATTTCTTCTTGGGCCGCCTGAATTTCCGCTTGACTGTCTAGTTGTTCACTCATGTTTTACATCGCTTGGCGATTTAGGGGTCGCATTGGTTACTCAATCCGCCATTCCGTTCCACTAGGACCATCTTTAATTTGTACGCCCATGTCAGATAGTTGATCACGGATTTCATCAGCTTTCGCCCAGTCTTTGTCCGCACGTGCCGTATCGCGCGTGGCGATCAAGGCTTCGACTTGTGCCTTATCGACCGTGCCAGTTGGGTCGTGCGCAAACCAATCTGCGGGCTCAGTGTTTAAAATCCCGAGCTCTTTGCCGCCCGCCAGCAGCTGCGCTTTGATGGTCGCCAACGTACTTTCGTCGGTGGATTTATTCGCAGTATTCGTCAACTCCATCAACACGGCTATCGCGCCGGGCGTATTTAGATCATCATCCATAGCGGCGAGGAAATCTGGGTGACCTGCTGTGTCCGCTGAAGGTGTAATCGGTCCTATTCTTTCCAACGCGCCATAAAGTCGATCTAATTGCGCTTTCGCCTGCTGAATTAAGTTATCGTCCCAATTGAGAGGCTCGCGGTATTTCGCCTTGATGAGCGCCATTCTGACCGCCTCACCGGGGTAGTGCGTGACCAAATCTTTGACTAACAGGATGTTGCCCAATGATTTGGACATTTTCTCTTTGTCCATTTGCACGAATCCGTTGTGCACCCAATACCGTGCGAAGATTTGTCCACCGTGAGCGCAGGTGCTTTGCGCTATTTCGTTCTCATGATGAGGGAATTTCAAATCGTTGCCGCCACCATGGATATCGATTGTGGTGCCCAAGTGCTTCTCGGCCATGGCTGAACATTCAATATGCCAGCCGGGTCTGCCGCGTCCCCACGGACTCTCCCACCCGGGTAGTTCGTCGCTAGAAGGTTTCCACAACACAAAATCTGCCGGGTCGCGTTTAAAAGGGGCCACCTCCACTCGAGCGCCGGCAATCATGTCTTCTCGGGTCCGCCCAGCCAAGGCGCCGTAGTCGTCGTAACTAGGCACGTTGAACAACACGTGGCCCTCAGCTTCATAAGCGTGACCATCGGCGATCAGCTTAGTGATCATTTCGATTATTTCGGTGATGTGGTCGGTCGCGCGCGGCTCAACGACCGGTGACTGGACACCTAAGGCCTCCATATCGCGATGGTAGACCGCTGTATAACGATCAGTAATCACGCTGATTGGAACGCTTTCCTCGATCGCCTGATTATTTATTTTGTCATCAACGTCAGTAATATTTCGCGCGTAAACCACATTTGGGTAATGGCGTTTCAGCACGCGAAACAATAAATCATAAACAACCGCCGCCCGCGCGTTGCCGATATGCGGGGGGTTATATACCGTCGGGCCGCACGCATACATCGTGACGCGCGACGGATCGCGCGGCTCGAAAACTTCCTTTGTCCGCGACAACGAGTTGTATAGCGTAAGCGCCAAGAGATGATTCCTAGAGCGAAGTTTGGTTTGCTTAAGTCAGTGAAAAAAGAGGTAAGTTACGCGGGCATTTTAACAGCTCCCCTGCCTTACAAGGAAACCCCGATGTCTAGCGCCAAATCATTCTCGCGAGCGTACCGTCCCGATCGATAAATTGATGCTTGATGGCCGCACCCGCGTGCAACAATACGAGCATCAATACCCCGTAAGCGAGATAAAAGTGTGTTGAGATCGCTATATCTCGTAAGCCCTCGTCAACTTCTATCACCGGCGGCAAGTCAAACCAAGTAAAGAAACTCACTGATTTTCCAGCTGAGGTAGAGATGAGAAAACCGGTTACCGGTAGCAACAACACAAACAAGAGTAGTAGAAAATGAACCGCCTTCGCTGCTATTTTTTGCCACTTCGGCAACTTTTGCGGTAATTCAGGTGCGGGCGATAGTTGTTTCCAGATGATGAGAATCAAGCCAACTGCAAAAACAACCAAGCCAAAGGACTTATGAAATTCTAAAGACTTGTTGTACCAACGGTCGTAGTAAGTCAAATCGACCATGTACCAGCCAAGCCATATTAGCCCAATCATCAGGCCCGCCATCACCCAATGCAGCAACTTTGTCACAACGCCATACGTTTCGGCTGTATTGTGCAGTTTCATTCGTTCGTCCTTTCGACCCGAACCGACATCCGATACTTTATCGCGAATAAAAAACGGCCGCACTAAGTACGGCCGTTTGAGACGAGACGGAATAGCTAAGAACTAATAGCGGTAGTGCTCTGGCTTGTAGGGCCCATCAGACGGCACGCCAAGATAGCCCGCTTGCTTTTTGGACAGCACATCTAGCTTCACGTTTAATTTGTCCAGATGCAGTCTTGCGACTTTTTCGTCCAGTAGTTTCGGTAATGTATACACGCCCACTGGGTAATCATCAGGACTATTAAACATTTCGATTTGTGCGATCGTTTGGTTAGTGAAACTGTTCGACATCACAAAACTTGGGTGGCCTGTTGCGCAACCGAGGTTAACTAAGCGGCCTTCGGCAAGCAGAATTATATTTTTGCCGTTCTTCATGGTAATTCGGTGAACTTGTGGTTTGATTTCCGTCCACTTGTACTTGCGCATCTTTTCGACCTGAATTTCACTATCAAAATGCCCAATGTTGCACACAATCGACAAGTCTTTCATTTGTCGCATATGTTTTTCAGTGATGACATCACAGCAACCGGTTGTTGTGACGAAAATGTCGCCTTCTTTGCAAGCTTCATCCATGGTCATGACTTCGTAACCTTCCATCGATGCTTGTAGCGCACAAATCGGGTCGATTTCTGTGACGATAACGCGAGCGCCTTGCCCACGAAGTGACTGGCAAGAGCCCTTACCGACGTCGCCATAGCCAGCCACCACGGCAACTTTACCGGAGATCATGACATCGGTTGCGCGATTGATTGCGTCCACTAGCGAGTGACGGCAGCCATAAAGATTATCGAATTTCGACTTCGTTACCGAATCGTTAACGTTCATTGCTGGAAACAGCAATTGGCCATTTTCATGAAGGTGATAAAGACGGTGTACGCCGGTGGTAGTTTCTTCAGTGACACCTAAAATCTTCGGCGCGATGCGGTGAAAACGCTGCGGATCTTTTTTCAACGACTTCTTCAATTGCTTATAAAGGGCCGCTTCTTCCGGGTTATCCGGCGTTTTATTCAAAATCTTCGGGTTCTCTTCGGCTTGATAACCAAGCAGAACAAATAACGTGGCATCGCCCCCGTCATCCAAGATCATGTTTGGGCCCGTGCCGTTACCCCAATCAAGGATTCGGTCGGTGTATTCCCAATAGTCAGTAATCGACTCGCCTTTGACCGCAAAAACGGGCGTGCCTTTTTTCGCGATTGCCGCTGCAGCGTGGTCTTGGGTAGAAAAAATATTGCAGCTTGCCCAACGCACTTTGGCCCCCAATGCCTGCAACGTTTCTATCAACACCGCAGTTTGGATGGTCATATGAAGAGACCCAGT
>JBCCFA010000095.1:0-11396 GCA_039029975.1 Pseudomonadota bacterium | reverse complement strand
TATCCAAGTCCGGTTGGCTTTGAAGCTGTGAATTTATCTGCAGAAGTCATGTTTTTGGAGTGCAGATGATCGTAAATCTAACAGATATTCAAGAATTTAAATCCGTCTCAGACTTCCCAGACACAATACAAGCAACACTCGTTTCGAAATAATTTGTGCCATATAATCTTGGCAAATTGGTTAATGGATTCCTCACTATGACTTCACGACTCGGTTTCGGCATTTTCTTAGCGCCTTTTCATAAAGCGGGCGAAAACCCAACGCTTGCCTTCCAACGCGATCTCGGGCTCATTCAGCATTTAGACACCTTGGGTTACGACGAAGCCTGGATCGGCGAACATCATTCTGCTGGTAGCGAAATTATTGCCTCGCCTGAAATATTTATCGCCGCTGCAGCCGAAAGGACTAAAAACATAAAACTTGGTACTGGTGTAATCAGCGTTGGTTATCACAATCCGTTCTGGGTAGCGGAAAGACTGGTGCTTCTCGATCACCTGACCCACGGTCGCCTCATGTTTGGTGCGGGCCCGGGCTCTTTGCCAACAGATGCGGCCATGATTGGCATTGAACAAAAGGATACGCGCGATCTGCTTGAGCAAGGTTTCGACATCATCATGCAATTGTTGACGAGCGAAGAGCCAGTTACGTTTAAAAACGATCGATGGGATTTACGAGAGGCAAAACTGCATCTGCGTCCCTACTCGAACCCATTGTTCGATTGCGCCGTTGCCGCCGTAGCCTCCCCTTCCGGCCCCCGACTGGCGGGTAAACACGGAGTGGGTTTGTTATCGCTTGGTGCGACACAAGCCGCCGGCTTTGACGCGCTCGCCATGCATTGGGATGTGATGGAACAACGCGCTGCCCAGTTTGGTACCGTCGCCGATCGCGCAAAATGGCGTTTAGTTGGAATGGTGCATTGTGCGGAAACGCGCGAGCAGGCTCGTAAAGATGTCGCTTATGGCATCGAATCTTGGTTCAAGTATTTCCAATCAGTAGCTGGCCTGCCGCATATGGACCCGCAAGGTAATGTGGTCTCAGAGATGGTCGACTATGTCGTTGAAGGTGGCCTGGGGGCCATCGGCACGCCTGAGGACGTTATTGCGCAAATTGACCGACTCATGGAACAATCGAACGGCGGTTTTGGTAGTTACTTAATGCTGGCGCACGAATGGGCCAATACAGAAGCAACGCGCCGAAGCTATGAATTAATCGCCAAATACGTGATGCCTGAATTCCAAGGTCAAGCACACGCAACTAGAGACGCCGTTGCGCGCGCGAAAAACTTGCGCGCGAAATTGAGGAGTGAACAACAGGCTGCACTAGATGCAATGACCGAAAAACATGCTGCTGAAGTGGCAGATCTTGAAAAAGGGAAATCTGCCGGATAAAAAGTAATTAGTTTTGGCTAGATAGAAACATCAGCCTGGTTTACTTGGGAACTGCTTTAAGTCATCGGTAATCTCGAACCAATCGGCTTTTGAAGCGACATAGATATGATCATCTGGCAATCGCCGAGGGCTACCGTCTAGCGCGCCGAGTGGCGTAATAGATATATCTCGTCCTTCATCTATGCGTGGCATTGCTGAGCCGCAGGTTTTGCAAAACGCCTGCCCAAAAAACTCCGCACCCTCTAAAAAAAACGCCTTTACGTTGCTACCCCCGCGGGTGAAACGCAAAGCGGGTATCTCATTAATGCCGTTGGTGGAGTGTGCGGCCGCGCGCGCTTTTCGACAACGCGAACAATGACAATGGTGCACTGCCTTAAACTCGCTTTTTAATTCAAACGCGACCTCGCCGCAGAGACAACTACCTTGAATACTGTCGGTAGCGCTCGTCTTTTTCGGCGTGGTTACAACAGGAGCCGTTTGATCAGGATAATAATCGTGCTGTAGGAGTGAATCAGTGATCTCATACCACGAAGCTTTTGCCGCCACATAAATATGTGCATCAACTGCTATTTGATTTCCGACATCGGCTAACCCGAACGGAATCGCGACGATTTCGCCGAGCTTAGTATTCGGTAAAACTGAACCACAGTGCCGGCAAAAGGACCGAATAAAACCGGGAGATGATTCATATTCGGCAATTGCTTCCGCACCGCTCAAATATTCAAATGGTTCTAGCGGGCCAACCGCATACGTCCCAAAAGCCGCACCGTGGGCTTTACGGCATAAGGCGCAATGACAATGCGTAACCTGAGCAAATTCTCCGGTATAACGCCAGCTCACTGTCCCGCAAACGCAGCTTCCGGTTGTCGCCTTTGTTGGTGTTACCGCCACCATCGAACCACGGGGAAGCTAAATAAGGTACTAACCATTAGTAAAAACGCGCCGGGTAGTGGAATCGGGGAAACTGCGACAACATAATCCGGAGTGCGTTCGTTTGCGCCACCCGTACCCGACACGTCGCAGAACGCCGGTGCCAGACACATTGTGTCGCCGGGTGCTGCACCTTCGTTGACTAATCCCGGCGTGAAATTGCCTGAACCTTCCCGTGTGAAAAAATCCGAAAGCTGTGCACCCGGGAAATTATCGTATTGGGTGATTGCCAGTGTGTACGTCCCGGGTTGTAAAAAAATGTCGAATCCTGCGTCGTATGCCGCCCCAGTGTTTGGATCGGTTTCGGCGAAATCGGAATCGTCGTTTTCCATCAGCAACAAACCATCGCTAAATAGACTTAAAACGGTGTCAAAACCACCGGGCAAAGTGGAGGTACCGTTTGGCAAGGTCCCGCCGCCGTATGCGAAACTTTGGAACCGAAATGTCGAAGCTATATCCAACGTTAACTCTGCCAAAACAACTTCGTCATCCTGCGTTAGATTACCTTCAATAATAAATTCGTTAGGCGTAGGTGGGACAAAGTCATCAAATTGAAAGTTTAAATTGACCTGAAAAGTGCCGGCGCCTTTGCTTGAGGCTAGGACCTGAGTGACAGGCATTGCCAAAATCAGAGTGACTAATAAAATCCTAAACATACGAAATCCCTTCTTTTGTTAAACATATCCCTACATTTTTATCGCCATACTCGCGCAAGATACACGTATATTTTAGGAGAAAGCAAGGTAATCAAGCCGCTTCACGATCGAGAGAATTCACCGCCTTTACCAATCCAGCTCCCAAAAAGTTTTCAATCGATGCCTTAAATTTGAACACGCGATTCAGCGCTTTGTGTTTGCCAAGTACACCGGATTGAAATGCGGGCCGATTGAACATGCGCAAAAACCACGCGTTTACTAAGGGGTGATGACTCTCGAATGGATAACCGCATTCCTTAAGCCGCAGAATCTTCATTGCCCATAAGACATCGGCCATCGTGAGTCGATCGCTGGTCAGGAACTGTCGACCGTCTGACAATTTTTGTTCTTGTTCGGTAAATGCATCAAATAATTTTCGCAAATGCTCGTAGTAAACACTCTCATCAATGCTGTTGTTATCGTAATCGCTATAGAAGTCCACCAGCTTTTCGCCGTCGTTTGCGTTTACTAACAATTCTTTAAGTTTCGATTCTTCTTTTCCGTTTAACCGTCCAAGACGACCTAGCCCCCAGCGAAAAGTCACGAATCTAATTGAACGATGTAATTTTTCACCCTTTTGGGTGAGCGATTCAGCGGTTTTTTTTAACTCGGGAGCATCTGTTGGGACTAAACGGTCACCACCGAAAGCGTCATCCAGGTAGGCAATGATATCCATCGATTCGATCCATAATTGCCCGTCGTGAACCAAAGCCGGTACAACCAGATTTGGCTGGATTTGGCTATAAAAATCAGTTAGGTGATCTTTTTTCACCAACGACACAATCCGGCTAGTCCAGGTGCCCTCGGAAGCTAAGCAACTGGCTTCGTCATCCGCAGTGTATTTCACTTCATTGCCGCGGGTTAAGCCTTTTTCGCCCAGCGCAAATCGCACGCGCTGGGCACAAGGCGCACCGTCAAAATGGAATAAATGAACGCCTTTCAGTTTCGATACTAACGGGCTTGCTGGGTTTTCTACGTGTGCCATGGTGATCCCTCAATTCGGTTGTCTGTAGGATTTCTGATATATTTGTATCGTTCAGTACAAATTAGCACAACAGCGATATTTATACAACTCGGTACAAAATTGATAAAAATACGATGAGCAAAGCAGGCAGACCAAAACAATTTAACCAGAATGAAGCGCTCTATGAGGCAACGAAAGTCTTTTGGGCACAGGGCTATTCGGCCACTTCCATGGATGACCTCGGCGCTGCCATGGGTCTAAATCGACCCAGTATTTACAATACTTTCGGCAACAAAGAATCCTTGTATCGCGAGGCCATGGGCCTATTTTGCGGCCAGCTTGATCAGGGAATTAACGAGTGTCTGGACGCCAACACCAGTATCCGTCAGGGTTTAACTGACTTTTTTGAACGTGCGCTAGACGTTTATTGCGCTTCAGAGCCTGGATTGGGTTGTTTAATGATTTGTACAGCACCCGCCGAAGCAATTAATTCAGAATCGATTGGGTCGGAATTAAAAAGTTTAATCAATCGGCTGGACACAGCCTTCGAAGAAAATTTGAAAAGGGGTGTTGAATCTGGCGAGCTTAAAGCCGGCGTTGATACAAAACTGGTAGCGATGACTATGCAAGCGACCTTACACACCATAGCCCTTAGAGCCCGCGCGGGAGGGACTAAAAAAACACTCAAAAATTTCACTCGCTTCAGCGTCGCTCAACTCCCATGGGCATAAGCGACTAACGCGGCTTGGGCAAAAAGCAAAACCCGATTAGCCAGGACAAATACCCGCATTATTTCTGCGGAGATCAAGTGTAGAATTTCCATGACCGAAAGCTGTGAGGGGAAGTAAGAGAATGGTCGAAATAGCAGAAATATCCGATATCAATTACACCGTTGAAGAAATGGAACAACATGTCGCGCGCTTCACTCAGCTCAAAAGCTCTAGCCAAGCTTTTCTTGATACCCGAATTCCGGGATATGAGCGCGAAATCTTCAGCATCATTGGCAATGGCGTCCAGGAAGATCCAAACATGCGCCCGCCTATTGAACCTCAAGAATTTCATCTCGCTATGATCCGTGCTGAGCCCGGTAAAGGTGCTGCACTTCATTCCCATCTAACACAGGAAGTTTTCGTGCCTTTATCCGGCCAATGGTCAATTTTTTGGGGGCCAGACGGCGAACGAGAAGTCATCCTCGAGCCACATGATGTTATTTCGGTCCCACTTCATGTCATGCGGGGATTCAGAAATGTGGGCGAGCAGAGTGCGATGATGCTTGCCGTAGTCGGTGGTAAAGACCCCGGACGCGTTGGCTGGCCGGACTCGTTAAAGTCGATGGCAAAAGGTGCCGGGCTCGCGATAGATGACGAGGGTAATCTCGTCGAGCTGCGGTAGCAGCGATTGCCGCGTTCGGGGCCCATATAAGATTCCCCCAAAAATGTCCTCGCTGTATGGCTGCGACATTGGTTTACGAGCGCGCCATCAATTAAGCACATTTCCCCAGGCGTTCACTTAAAATTTCAGCAAAGACCGATGAGCTCAGCCAGGGCCTTAACTGGGAACTCTTATGATAATTTCGAGACTAGGGATACTCACTGGTAACGAATATTCCGGACCTCTAGCCAAGTATAATTCGACTTAACCAAGGCTTATTTAGGCATCATGCGGAAACGAATCTTTGAATCGTTGAAAACATGTTGTACGAAGCGGTTAAAACCCTCCTTCTCGTCCACGGCGATTATTTGCGCAGGCATCTTCAATTGCGTAGACGCTGTTACCGAGGAACCCGTACTTCTATATGTACGAGAAATCTCGCCGTATTTTGTGGCGTAATTAAATTCCGCTCCTACATCCCTAAGTTTCAAATTATCACTAAGTTTGTAGCTATACGCAGAAGAGAGTTTCAAACCTGGGAAATCATAATCGTAGTATTTGTTCTTGATATCAAAGCTACCAAGTGCGACCAACACCCAGAAAGGATTGTCTGCATAGCTAACCTCTTCGTCAGTATTGAAGAATGGATCAAACCTGGTTTCGCTCGAGATTTTTAGCTCGTTATTCAAAGGAGAAGCTTCTATTTTTGTAATTGATACTTGAGCTTTGTCAGAAACTGTTGATTGATATTCACTAACAAGCGCTTCGCTCTTTTCTTGTTCTGATTTCGATTCTATTTGAGATCGTCTAAAGCTCGCGTACTCACCATAATAAGTCCTTATGAGCGATTCCGTTTGCGAGCCATCAATCTCGAATACAGTCTCAGCGTCAGCATGCATACGCCATCGGAACTCATTTCTTGGGATGGTGGAAGGTCCGCTCCCGTCCACCAAATTTAAGCGTACTTTTCCCTGGATACCATCTGGAATCGTCGTGTGATCGGTGTAAGTGTCTGTTGCGTCATAGCAATGCTCGCCTCGTAAAGACGACGTGCATATAACCATGTGATCAAAATAACCCATACCTGGCAACACTAACCTATTTGGGTCGCTGCGCTCTAAAGACACGAGTACTGGATACGCTTTTTGATTCTTTGCTTTAAGCAGCGCTAGCAATAAAGTCGATTTGTCTTTGCAGTCTCCGTATCGATTTTCGATCGTTACATCTACGTGGTGAGGAAAGGTGGCGTTATCGCCCTGGGAAAGCGATACATATCTCACCTGTCTGGTCACAAAATCATGCGCCGCGCGTTTGTAGTCCGATTCGTTGGACATCTCCGCAAATAAGTTCTCGATACGCTGTGAATTCTCCATTGCACGCGCTATGCGCTCGTTCATTATCTTGACTACCTGCTGCCAATCGTTAAATGACGAGATAGTAATTTGTGGCGCCACATCCTGATAATAGACTGTGTCATCGAGTGTAACTGGTAGTATTTCCTCGGCAGAGCAATTGAGGGAATTATTGTCATGGGTGCACGTGAGCAATTCACCGTCCACTTTCCAACGAGGTAATGTGCCAGTAGCTTTAACTCGTAGCGAAAAGTTCTTCCTCCGAGAGGTCGACTGAATATATGAGGAGAAAAAATAAGGCTGTTCCAAATTGATTTTTCTTTCGTAGGAAAGTATGGCTATGGAGCCAACGCCAAGTTTTGGCGGAATTATGATTATTTCCCTTGTGTCAGTGAACACATCGAAAGAATCCGTATCATTAATCTGAACTGTGCTCGGATCGTATTTATTTTGAGTTTGATCGGGCTGCAGAACAGTTGCCGTTAAAACCCGAATATCTTCCTGCTGAGGATTCCACGCGATGGTATTAATGTGCCGGTTAGCAACCGCACTCTCATCACCATAATAAAAAATCCTCTGATATCGCTCGATCGCGACACCATCTTCGACAGATATATCAATATCAAGCATTAATTCGACTAGACCATCGGCACCATCGCCTAATCCCTCATCACGCAATGCATCTGCGTAGACTACTAACTCTTCGTTCGCATCCAGATCCCAGGTTATTTCACCAGCGCAGAGGGGTATCGGATTTGAAATGAAAAAGGTCGCGCATCCAATAATTATGCTTCTTGCGGTCGGTATTAGCATTGTCGTCACTGTAATTCGGCGTATTGAAAATTCTTGGACAATTTTTTCAAGGCCGCTTTAGCCTTGTGGAATTGTTTAGTTGGAGCCGTAGTTACACCATAGAATTCGTACATCTTCGTATTCGTGTCGATTACGGCCCCAAACCAAGCAACGGAATCAATCCCGCTGACTCCTGTACAAGTGAGTTCGGCGCGACGAATAAGCGTTTGGGGATCCAATTTTCGCCGCTCACTACACTGGGCCTCGGGAAATGTCTGAAATATAAAATCGCGCCGATGCTCCATGACCGAATCCAAATCTCCGCTTGTTGGATGGTCGAAAATCAAGGCGAATGAATCACCGTATGAGCCCACCAACTCCAACTCCGCCGTTCCGTCGGATTTTGTGCCTGACTTTACGATTGACCAGCGATCCGGTGTGCGAAGCGTAATTGGTAAATCAGAAATCTCATATATTTGATTTTGCGGCAACACCGGTTGCAAATATCGATACCAATCTTGTTGTAAGCCCAGACCGTATAGTAAAAGAACAACCGGCCCCGCGATTACCAACGAAATCCACGATGGTGTCGTGATTTTGTAAGCTAGAGTTCGAAAATCAGCCGCTTCAAGTTGGTCATAGAATCTATTCAATTTTCGACTAAGCAGAGCGAAAATTATTGCAAGCACAATATTCGAAGCGATGATGTATGCGACTGGTCCATCCAAGCGATCAACAGCGCGAGCCGCTGTGAACATTACGAAAGCGAGGACACCGCTAAGCAGACCACTTTCGTTCCAATTTAACTTTTTCTCAGCCGCTGCCTCTCGAAAACCTTCGAACAGACGATTTGTCGCAAACGGCACGGTAATGGCAAAAATTGGCACTAGTAGCCAAACCCAAGGAACGTAGCGTCTTCCCGATATTTTTCGAAGGTTGCTGGCATGGCGATAAAACCACGGCAAGGTGTACACAGAAAACGTAAGTACGATCAACAGAAAGACCAGCCAAGGTTTTTGCTGATTGAACAAACGGAGACTCGTTTCTGATCCAGTCTTTGGAGATTCGTCGGCAACCGAAAGATTCGTTACGTTCATGTGCAAAAGGCCGTGTTTAGGATAATGGCTGCGCGGGACGAGAGGGCATGACCGCTCGCAAACTAGCTTGATGGGAGTTTTTACGGAAGGGATTGAGGCGTTAACGGGACAAAAACTACGGAATATTCAATCCTTTGCACCACTAACCCAAGAGCTAGCAAATCCGCAGGTCGCAGTATGCATTAAACGCGTGAACAATTCATCATGATGGGACAGTAGATTTGCGAGTCAACCTAGCCAATCGACGAAAGGGGATCACGTTAGAGTTTCATTACACCTCACGCGCAGATAACAATTAAATCGCCTCATGGAACGCGTGCGTCTCTCAATCGACCACCCCTTCCAGCGCTTGCTCGGCATTGGGAGTAAGTAACAGGGACTTATTGATACCTTGAGAAAAATTAAGCGACATCAGCAGCGCGTTTAACAGATTTCCGGGACGATCCGCTTGTTCGAACACAGCACTGTCGTTCGAAGCCATGATTCAAACAACGATGTAGATGTGCACTCGAGCCTAACCGATCGGGCGCCTTGGCGCTTTTGACCATAAAAATTCAATACCAGCGCGAGTGGTTTCATCTGGATTGACGTGCTCACAGTTTGACCGGGAGATAATTTGTTCGTCGAAAACTATTGCACCAACAACGTGCGGGATTTCACGTTGCAGGCAACGTCAACGTCGATGGCCGACCGGTACCATTAAATTTCACTCTAGAAGCTCTAATCTGTGGCATTGCGGGCCTATTGATTTGACTCAACGCACCCTTTCTCGCCACGTTCCCCAGCGACTAGAAGAAGATATTTTGTGAAGGCAAACACGCAACCAGTGTCACAAACTTTTATGTCAATAATCTTTACATAGGGTGCCCGACAATTATTTAGCCCTAAGCACCTGAATCTTCGACGAAATCCGAGGAAACACGGAAGTAAGTTGGAAAAAATGAGAATTATTACCGTCCAGGATCTTTACAAACTTTTCGTTTTTCCCTGCTAACGATTGCTAACACCCTGATTCAGAAAGGAAAAAATATGGCGGCACAAAAATTGCTCAAGCTCTAGGTAAATACCCTGAAGCGTAAGTCGCTTTTAGATTGAAACCTTCCATTCAAGTTTGTAAGGAATTGAGTATGGCACCTAAAGCAAATCGTAAATTCAAACATAAAAAGTTGTCGCTAGCAGTAGGCGTTGCCTTGGCTGCGAGTGCGAGCATAACAAACGCCTTGATGATCACTGACTCTATTGAGGCTGGTGCATTAGCAGAAATCCCCGGTGATTCGCAAACCATGGATGACGGCCCGAGTGCAACTTTCGCGAGCGCTCAAGCTGGCGTCTTTGATTTTTTGGGCGGCAATACCGCTGATGGATTCGCATTTGGACGCGATACCGGCCGTTACGCTGCTACAGCCAACATTAATGGCGACGGTATGGCGCTCGGGGATTTCTTCTGGGAACGAACCGTTACAAACGACCAAGCTGATCCGCTGAACATCTTCCTAGACGTGTTCCTGTACGGTGGATTCTTACAGGTCGATGCCGAAGGACAAGAAGCCCGTTACAGCTGGTCGATAATTTCGGAAAACAACGGTGCAATTACCACGGTGCTTGATAGTGAAGTCACCATCGACGGCATGAATATTGTTGAAAATGGCGCGGACGGTGGTCTTGACCAACAAGACAATGACGATGCGTTCTTCTACAACTGGAGTGCCCGCAACATAAATGACATTGCGCTTGGCACTTTGCTACCGAATGAAAGCTTAACGATTACCTACATGCTCGAAACCACAGCGGACGGGTCGGGGATATCGAATAGCGCCTTTTGCGATTTTGGCAACGAAGAAGGCGGACGACTGGTTTTCGATGGCGTGGACGAAGGCTACGGCGGTTGTTTCGCAAGCGTGTTTACGGGTGACCCGAACAGCTTGAACACAGACCCCTTAGATCCGAATGATCAGTCAGTAAGGATTGTCGGCGTACCCGTACCTACTACCGGCATTCCGGAGCCTGGCAGTCTTGCGCTTATGGGCGCTGGCCTCGCGGGCGCCGCAGGTGCACGACGCAAGAAAAAGGAAAAGAAGTCTGATTCCTAACGGTACCTTGCTATAACGGAAATAGGCGCTTCGGCGCCTATTTTTTTGTCCCTCCCTTCTCGCTATATCGCGAAGATATCCTAGAATCTGCGTGTGGCTAACATTGGATTAATTTGGGAGCTTGGGGCCGATCTCGGGCACATCACGCGTTTCGCTTTAGTAGCGGATGCGCTTGCAAAACGCGGGCACCAGTGCGTAATGGTCTTGCGCGATACCACGCGCATGCAAGCAATTTCCTCTAGCTTACCCAGCGTACCTTATCTGCAAGCGCCAATATCGCACCGCCGACCCACCGGTTTACCGCCAGCCCTAAATTTTACCGAAACCCTTCTCAGTATTGGGTTCAGCGATGCAGAAACGCTGACCGGTCTTGTTTCCGCATGGCGCAATTGCTTCGCGCAAATTAGACCCGATCTCTTGGTGTTCGATCACGCGCCAATCGCCCAGCTAGCGGCAAGTGATTTACCTTGCGCGCAGGCAATCCTAGCGAATACCTTCGCTATTCCACCCGGTGACACTTTTCCTTCCTATCGATTCTGGTTAGACGAGCCGGACACCAAAAAGCGGATGGCCACGAGCTACTCTCACTGTTTATCAAACGCCAAGGAGTAGGACCGTTCCATATTATTAGTCCTTGAAGAAGGTCGTGGGATGGAAAATGTTTCCTCAGATGTCTGGCTCGTCTGATCATCAGCTGAGCTTGTTCGTCACATGATC
>JBCCFA010000094.1:0-11519 GCA_039029975.1 Pseudomonadota bacterium | reverse complement strand
CGGTGACACGCTCCTCCATATTACGTCCCGTGTCATCAGCCGGAAAAGCGTGGAACATGCGCACAAAGACATTGTGTTAAAATATTTAATGCCGGGTTTTGCTTTCGGTGGCTCTTGCTTGCCGAAAGATTTGCGGGCTTTAAATCACATAGCGCGCCATCGCGATCTCGAATTGCCGCTCCTAGATAGTATGTTGCCAAGCAATCAGCACTTGATCGATCGGACCGCGCAACGCATTCAGAAACACGGGAAGCGCAAAATCGGTTTGCTGGGTCTTTCGTTCAAGCGCAATACGGATGATTTGCGTGAGTCTCCATTTGTCACCCTAGCGGAACAGCTGATCGGAAAAGGGTTTGATTTAAAAGCCTTTGACAAAAACGTGTCAGTCTCAAAGCTTATCGGTTCAAACCAAGCGTATGTCGAGCAACATTTGCCGCATATCGACAGTGTGTTATCGGAAACTCTGGAAGAGGTTGCTAAGCACGCAGAAGTATTGGTCGTGTGCAATTTTGAGCCTGAATATGAGGCTTGTCTTACGAATTATCATGGCGAAAAAGTTATTGTCGATCTGGCTCGCTTGCCGGACGCGTTGCGGTCTCGTGAGAACTACGACGGACTAGCTTGGTAACGACGACGCTTCGGGGGCGCTATGCGGATTGCATTTTTATCACAGCGATTTCTAATGCCGATGGATACCGGCGGAAAGATTCGTACGGGGAATATTCTCGAGCAACTAAACAAAAAGCACGACATTACGTGGGTTGGAAACTATAACCCGCGGAAAGACGAACAATATCGCGAGGATATTAGCCGATTTTGCCAACGCTTTATCCCTGTGGAATGGAATGAGCCCGAGCGTGGCAGTCCACGTTTTTACGCTCGCCTGGCTAAGAATCTCTGTTCAACATTCCCCGTTACCGCGCTCAACGACTACTCGCCGGAGCTGGAGCAGGCGTTATTAGAAACGCTTGCAGAACAAGAGTTTGACTTGGCGATTTGTGACTTTGTGCAATCTGCATTGCTTTTTCGTCAAGTGAAGAATATCCCAACATTGCTGTTCACCCACAATGTGGAGGCAAAAATATTCGAGCGCCACTTGGACGCAGCAGGTAATCCCGCCACTCAGCTCTTATGGTGGTCTCAGCAAAAACGCATGGCGCGTTTCGAGAAGCAATCGGTTCACAAGTTCGATCGTGTAATTGCGGTGTCAGATAATGATGCAGCTATTTTCGAGCGCGAATATGGTGCCGATAACGCGGTAAGTATTCCAACTGGTGTTGATATCGATTTTTATCAACCAGGCGACCCCGAGAAATCCGATCCGCACAATATCGTATTTTGTGGTTCCATGGACTGGCTGCCTAACGAAGACGGGATGAAGTTTTTTCTAACCGAGATTGCAGGTTTGCTCGACGCTAGATTAGAAAATTGGTCACTAACGATTGTGGGGCGGAATCCTTCGGATGCAATGCAGGCCTTAGCAGGGCAATCTCCGAATGTGACGTTAACGGGTTGGGTCGACGATGTGCGCACTTATCTCGAAACCGCGGGTGTTTGCATTGTACCGTTACGTATTGGTGGCGGTACCCGCATGAAGATTTACGAGGCGATGGCAATGGGCAAAGCCGTTGTGGCAACGACGGTTGGTGCTGAGGGGTTGGAAGGCGAAAACGGCCGCGATATTTGTTTGGTGGATCAACCTACTGATATTGCGGAAGCAATTGTCGAACTCGTTCTTGATCACGACAAACGTCGCGCGATGGAGCAAAGTGCACGACGTCTCGTCGAGGAAAACTTTAGCTGGGCACGAGTCGCCGATCGCTTTTCGGAGATATGTAACGAGACGATCGAAGTTTTTGAATCAAAGCAATCGGTGCCGGAGCTCGGGCCAGGCGCTGTTTCTCAGTAGGTGTAGTGGGCGTTCCCGTCAGCTCAGGATATTGACAGCAGATAGCGGTTCATTATGACTTCAATCCAAATAATTTTCTGGCTCGCTTGTCTGTTGACGATTTTTCCATACGCGATATACCCGCTAATTCTGCGTTCGCGTCGCTTAACTATCGGTAGCCCTACGCTAGAACAGATTGCTGAAGACGAATTACCCACCATCACCATCATTGTTTCCGCGCGTAACGAGGAAACGGTGATCGTGGATAAAATCAACAACGCACTAAGCCTCGACTATCCCGCGGAGAAGCTCAACCTCATGGTTGTCTCCGACGCAAGCACTGACGACACCGATAAGTTGGTGACGGAAATCGCTGATACTTCACCCCGGGTCAAATTACTCGCGATTGCGGAGCGCCGCGGGAAAACTGCCGGTCTCAATCGCGCAATGGAGCAAATCGATTCGGATTTGGTGGTGTTTACCGACGCCAACGCCATGTTCAAGCCAGATGCTTTGAGGTATTTGGTAGCGCCATTTTCGAATTCTAAAGTCGGCTATGTCGTCGGCGCGCAGAAATATACGCAAGCGGATGGGCAATCCGCGGGCGACAACGAAGGACTATATTGGCGCTTCGAACTGTCGCTGAAAGCAGCCGAGTCGGATTTTTATTCCGTGGTTGGCGGAGATGGGGCAATTTATGCCATTCGTCGAGAACTGTTTACGCCGCTGGCGGACGAAGATATCAATGATTTCGTCAATCCCTTGCAAATTATTCTTAAGGGTTATCGTGGCGTATTTTCTAGCCAGGCCATTGCATTCGAGGATCCGGCGAACTCGTTTGATAAGGAGTTTAATCGTAAACGGCGCATCGTTTGTCGCTCTTGGGGCGCGCTAGTGCGTTATGGTTTCAATCGTCAATTATTTGCCTTACCCAAATTTACCTTCATGGTGTTCTCGCACAAAGTTTTACGCTGGTTCTGTATGGTTTGGATAAGTATTGCTGTGTTGCTCAACCTGATTTTACTAATTAGCAAACCTAGTTTGCTTTATGTACTAACGGCGGTTGCTATTTATGGCAGTATCGCATTGGCGATGGTCGGGCAACGTCTATCGCGCAATCGTGACGATGTAAGTAGTGTTTATGCGATCCCTTACTATTTTTATATGGCGAACATTGCGGCATTTTTGGGCGTACTCGATTACACACGCGGCAACCGATACGTCGTTTGGGACCATGTTCGAACAACCGGCTAAGCCCAAGTAAAAATCTAAGGAGCCCTGACCGCATGTGCGGCATCGTCGGCGTATACCATTTCGATAAAGAGAATCCCGTGCGCGAGCAAGATCTTGCCGCCATGGCTGATCAAATTATCCATCGTGGCCCCGACGATTTCGGTTATCACACCGCCAATAACGTCGGCATAGGGATGCGTCGTTTAAGCATCATCGACCTGGCGGGCGGTCACCAACCGATTCAAACGGCAGACGGCAAGAAAACGATAGTCTTCAACGGCGAGTTGTACAACTATCGAGAGCAGGCCAAGCAGTTGGAAGCTCGTGGTTACCCGCTAAAAACGAGCTCTGATACCGAGGTTGTACTTGGGCTTTATGACGTAGAGGGCGACGAATTCTTATCGCGCCTGAACGGCATGTACGGCTTCGCAATTCATAACGCCGCTAAAGATGAATTAATGATAGTTCGCGATCGCATCGGCGTGAAACCAGTTTATTACTATCAGGATGCGCACAAAATCGTTTTTGCCTCGGAAGCAAAAGCGATACTGGCGCACCCAGACGTACGTGCAGAGCTGGACACGAATGCGCTAGCGCTGTTTTTCAAGTACGGTTATGTGCCCACGCCTTACACCCTATTTCAAGGCATCAAAAAGCTGCCACCGGCGAGCCTAATGCGACTGCGCGGGCGAGAGCAGATCATTGATAGCTATTGGGATGTCTCGTTCGCCAATAAGTTTACCCACGGTGAAGAACAGGTGTTGGATGAGCTCGAAGAGCTTCTACAGAGCGCCGTGTCGATGCAAATGGTAGCTGACGTACCACTTGGTGCATTTTTAAGTGGCGGCCTTGACTCAAGCGGTATCGTCCACTTGATGCAGGAAAGCGGGGTGGAAACAATTAATACTTATTCCATCGGCTTTGGTGATGAATATAGTCTGCATGACGAAACGGATGCCGCTCAACAATTTGCAAACGATTACGAAACGAACCACCACGCGATTTTGGTAACGCCGGATGTTCAGACGCTCTTACCGAAACTTGTCAGAATGCTTGATGAACCGTTAGCGGACTCATCGTTCGTGGTTACGTACCTTGTGTCTGAGCTGGCGGCGGAAACAGTAAAAGTGATTCTTTCCGGTGTGGGTGGTGACGAAATCTTTGGTGGATATCGGCGTTACTTATTCACGACTTTAAACCGATATTTCACTCGCATTCCGAAGTTCATGCGCGGACCGATGTTACAAAACATCGTGGCTAGATTGCCAGCCGATCGGGCTAATCCACTATTAAACAAAATGCGTCTGGCGAAAAGCTATATTGGTAACTTTGATGAAGATACAGTCACGCAATACAGCGGTTATTTGTCATTGTTAAGCGACGACTTGGTCGACGCCCATTTGAGTGCAATCGATGAACGTTACCTCGATCCGTATCCAGCACAGCTTGCAGCTTCGGACGCGACGGCCGATCTAGATAAAGTGATGTACTTCGATCTCAAAGGTTCATTACCGGAACAGCTTTTGATGTTGACTGATAAAATGACTATGGCGAAGTCGATAGAAGCACGAGTTCCGTATCTGGATCACCGTTTGGTGGAATTTATGGCTCGCACACCTACTGACCTACGTGTCAGGGGGTTCGACTTGCGCTATCTGCAGAAAAAGTTCCTCAGCAGGAAAATTCCGAGTTACGTATTAGGCCGCGCGAAAAAAGGTTTCGGTGCGCCGTTCGGGGGATGGATACGCAAAGACTTGAATGAAATGATGCAGGATTATCTCAGTAAAGAGCGCATTAACTCGCAGGGTTTGTTTGACGCATCGGTGATTAGTACGGCATTAGCGGATCATTTGTCGCGCCGCGAAGATCGCTCAGATTATTTGCTCGCGAATTTGTCTTTTCAGATTTGGCACGACACGTATCTTTCGACATGACAACGATTTTTTGTGCTCTTCACCAACCTAAAATGACTTCATGGAGGAGTTTCAGTTGGTCTCGGGTAATCACGTGGCGATAAATATCCTGGTCTTCACAACGCTTTATCCGAACCCAATACAGAGCAACCACGGCATCTTTGTCGAAAAACGATTGCTCGAATTACTGAAGCGGCATCCTGTAACGGCGACCGTAATCGCCCCTGTTCCGCAATATCCGCGTTGGCTGGCGCGCCGGCGAAACTTGCCCGAGTACCACAAAGTACCTGATCGCGAGATCCGCAATGGTGTAACGATATGGCATCCTCGATATCCGGTCATTCCAGGCATTACCTGGCGAATTGCGCCGTGGTTCCTGAGTTGGTGCAGCACTAAACTCGCGACGAGGTTGCACCGGGAACATCGTTACGATCTGATTGATGCGCACTTTGCGTTTCCCGACGGCGTGGCGGCCGGATCGATAGCGGAAAATCTTGGTATCCCATATCTCGTAACAGCCCGTGGTTCGGATATCAACGATTCTCCAATATTTAATTTGCCGAGGCGCTTTATCCAAAACAGCTTTAAGACAGCCGTGGCTTTGATAGCGGTCTCGAGGCGATTGAAGGAACGTATGATTGAACTCGGTGCATTTGAGGAAAAAATAAAGGTCTTGCCGAATGGTGTGGACATAGCGGTTTTTAAGCCAGGGGAAGCATCGGACGTCGCGACGATTTATGGGGTCGATGCCCCGTTCATCCTCTGTGTTGGTAGCCTACGCGAGCTCAAGGGACATCATCTTGTCATCGAGGCAATGGCGCATCATCCGGCATTACATTCATATAGCTTGCTTATTGCGGGGATCGGGACGATGGAATCGGAATTGCGGCAGCTTATCTCGCGCGAGCGGCTTGAAAATCGCGTAAAGTTAATTGGCGAAGTGCCCAATGAGAAACTCGCATCACTGTACTCAGCGGCGTCTCTGTTTGTCTTAGCCTCAAGTAACGAGGGCTGTCCAAATGTGGTGCTTGAGGCACTCGCATGCAATACCCGAGTGGTTGCAAGCGACGTCGGTGCGGTTCCCGATCTGTTACCGCAATCATTGCATCCGTTTATGATTAGCGAACGAAATTCAAAAGCAATAGGTGTACAAATGGCCGCTTGCCTTGCCGCTGATATCGAACAAGACGGACCCCGAAATCGCGCATTGGCTTTAGGGTGGGGCGAGACCTGCGAAAACCTGTTTAAGGTTTTGCAGCAGGTAGCGACTCGCTGAAACCGGCGGCATATTAGAATTATCGAAATGACTTTTCTGCTGGCCGCAAGCGCAGCTTAGTTAGCATCGATCGCTTAGAAATTAAAATTAATCCCTTTTCTGCTTAGTAGCTTTCGATAAAGAACTTGATATCGTTGTATAAATTGGTGTTGACTGAATTCATCTTCTATATAACGACGATTGACCGCTGACATGGTGCTACGTCGGGTCGCATCTTTACCCAACGCCGCTAGTTTTTTTGCCAAATCTTGGTAATTGTCGTTACTGAAAAACAAAGCATGTTGGTCTTCGACCAACCAATCGCGGTGGCCCGCAACGTCAGTAGCAACGATCGGTAAACCACATGCCATGGCCTCTAATACTGTGTTGCTCATGCCTTCCGAAAAAGAGCAATTGACGTAAATGTCGAAAAGTGGATAGCACGTTTCGGCAGCATCAGTAGGTCCGTGAAATTCGATAAAGTCTTCCGCATTAAGTTCACCACGTAAGCTCTCCAATTCCTCTAGTTGCGCCCCCCCGCCAACGATGCTCAGCCGATAATTCGTGTTGCTATCATTCTCGTTCAACAGAGCGACGGCACGCATCAAACAGGGGAAATTCTTCACAGGATCCAGTCGACTTACTGAGCCGATGTGGATCGTTCGCGGAGCAACTGAACTACCATTCGACACGGGTTGGAATTTCATCGTATCGACGCCATTGCGAATCGTCGTAAGACGATGGTCGGACAGCCACCACAGTTCTTGTAAACGTGCTTTTATCGAATCATTAACCGGAATAATTTGGTCGCTCAAGCGGCACAAGACCCGCTGGGCAATTGTCCTTCGCAATACAAGTTCAGATTCCTCAAATCTCTTTGCGCCGTGTTCGCCATGAACGCACACGGGCGTGCGAGCGAGACGACCGGCCAAGCTTCCTTCCAGCATCGACACCCAATTGTGGGAATGGACGATATGAATATCGTTTTGTCTCAAATGTTCTGCAATGCGTTTAACTGCATTGAAGTCCATGCCCGGTTTAGCGTTGATATTAATATGTTGCACCGGATAGCGATAATCCAGAAATCGTCCATCCGAGTGGCGTAAAGAAATCACGAAAAACCGACAACGATGCGCTGATAGAGATTCGATTAGGCGCAAGATCCGCCGCTCAAGGCCACCGTATTAAAATGAAAAAACGACATGGGCAATGTTTAGCGTTTGAATCGTTTTCATTGATGATGTGGGGTGCTTGGTGGCTAAGTGTCTGAGCAATGCCGGGATAGTCTTTAAGACTGTGACGCGCCAAGCAAGATAATCTCTCAGCACTCATACCCAAGCATATGTTTTTACAGGGATTAGACTACAATTAGTTTAAATATAATAGCCTAATATTTAGATTTCACCGGCCCCAAAATGATTGCACGCCGTAAGCGACGATAGCGAAGGAACCATGCTGCTACACGCCATCCTCAAGCAAACTACCGAAGCGGCACCAGACCGGCTAGCGCTGATCACCATGGACGACCAGCATCTCAGTTATGCGGATTTCTCCAAACTGGTGGACCGTTGCGCTGAGCAGTTGCGGCTGGCCAATCCAGAAGTAGGTAGCCGCATTGGCATCTATTTACCCAAACATCTGTTAAGCGCGGTAGCACCGTTTGCGATATCGCGTATCGGGTGCGTGCTCGTCCCTATCAATCCCTTACTTACTGAGGATCAAGTGGCGTATATTGCGGGCGATTGTGATTTGCGTATCTTAATTACTTCCTCGGACCGCGCGGCACGCCTTAGCGATACGGTAAGTAAATACGAATTGACTCTGTTACTGACCGAAGCGGGCGAGGTGTCTGCTGATAATTCTATTATTTGGGACGATGCTGCGTCGATCACGGCGAAATCGATACCGCAAAATAAAAACCACGAGCCGGCCCGACAGCCAACCGAAACCCTGGCGGCTCTGTTATATACCTCGGGGAGCACCGGTAAACCTAAAGGTGTGATGGTTTCACATGAAAATTTGATCTTAGGCGCTGAGAGCGTCAACGAGTATTTATCACTCACGGCAAACGACCGCTTGTTAGCGGTTCTTCCGTTTAGTTTCGATTACGGGTTGAATCAACTCATATCATCCGTGGCCGCGGGCGCTTGTTGTGTGTTATTCGAGTATCTTTTCCCGCAGGACGTAAT
Source organism: Pseudomonadota bacterium (assembly GCA_039029975.1). GTDB lineage: Bacteria > Pseudomonadota > Gammaproteobacteria > JBCCFA01. The sequence goes on along the minus strand of JBCCFA010000094.1, from coordinate 3,041 downwards.
CCGCGCAATTGAGGCACACAAAATTACCGGACTAGCCGGCGTGCCGACATTATGGATGCAGCTCGCCGCAATAGCCTGGCCGGAGGGTGCGGCGGATAGCGTGCGTTACTTGACCAACTCGGGCGGACATTTACCGCGACCGATTTTGAATCAATTGCGAACCATTTTCCCGAACGCTTCACCCGTGTTGATGTATGGTCTGACGGAGGCATTTCGATCGACCTATCTGCCATCCGACCAAGTAGACACCAAACCTGATTCAATGGGGATCGCGATACCCAACGCGACGATACTTGTCGTCAACGATGAAAATGCTTTGGCTGCGCCGGAGGAGCAGGGTGAATTGGTGCATTGTGGCCCCTTGGTGGCGATGGGTTACTGGAATCGACAATCCGAGACGGCAGCTGTATTCAGACCGCTACCTGAAGAGATCGCGCGGCAGCTTGGCTTGCCAAGCGAAGAACGCGTCGTCTGGTCGGGTGACCAAGTACGGCGAGATGACGAAGGTTATTTGTATTTTCTCGGACGGCGCGATGCGATGATCAAGACATCGGGTTATCGCGTGAGCTCGGAAGAAATTGAGGAAGCCTTGTTTTCGAGCGAATACGTCGATACGGTCGCAGCGGTTGGGGTCCCGGATCCGAAGCTCGGACAAGCTATCGTGATTTGTGTCATTGCAAGCGAGCTTGGTCACGACCTACCAGAGCAAAGCCTGCGGCAGCGACTATTGCAACATTCTCGCGAGCATTTACCGTCATATTTAATCCCAAAAGCGATTCATTTTTTCTCACACCTGCCACACAATCCCAACGGCAAAATTAACCGCAGACGGTTGGCAGCGATGTTGAATAATGCGCAACAAGAACGCGCCGAAAAAGTCGGATGAAAACAAAATCACCTAGCAGAAGTATTGAGCGGCTGCCACAGAACGAGAACGGATTGTTGATAAATGGGATCCCGGTCGAAGCCGTTATCGCCCGGGCGGGGCAGACACCGCTTTACGCGTATGATCGGGCATTGATAGACCAGCGTATCGCCGCGCTGCGCCAAGCGCTCCCGCAATCAATTAGCTTGCACTATGCAATCAAAGCTAACCCTATGCCCGCTGTATGTGCCCATCTTGTGCCGCTAGTTGATGGTTTCGATGTTGCATCCAAGGGGGAGCTAATCACCGTACTTAATGCTGGAGCAAACCCGCATAGCGTTAGTTTTGCTGGCCCTGGCAAAACGGATGACGAGTTGGTGGCTGCGATAGCGAGTAAGATATGCGTCTCTGTTGAATCGCGAACCGAATTGGCACGGTGCGCCAAGCTTGCTCGCCACCTGAACACACGCGCGAGAATTTGTTTGCGGGTCAATCCAAACTTTGAACTGAAGCAGTCCGGTATGAAAATGACCGGCTTGCCCAGCCAGTTTGGTATCGACGTTAATGAAGTCGAGGATATTGTTGCGTCGCAATTACCAGATTCTGTGCAACTCGTTGGCGTACAGATTTACTCGGGTTCTCAGAACTTGAATGCTGAAGCGCTAATCGAAACGGCTGGGCAGACCTTCAATCTGGCCGCCGAACTCCAAGGCCGCGCCAATACGCCATTCAAGTTCATCAATGTTGGTGGCGGGTTTGGGATTCCTTATTTCGCGCACGAGCAATCCTTCGATTTACACGCTGTTGGTGCTGCGCTCGCAGAGCATCTAGCTGCTCACCGAACAGACTTTAAAGAAACGGAAGTCATTATTGAATTGGGTCGCTATATTGTCGGGGAGGCGGGTTACTACATAACGAGTGTCGTTGACATTAAACAATCGCGGGGCAAAAAATTTGCCATCGTAGATGGCGGCTTGCATCATCATCTCGCGAATTCGGGGAACTTTGGCCAAACTCTGCGGCGGAATTACCCAGTGTTCGTTGCCAATAAACTAAATCTGGAGATGCAGGAAAAAATCACGATCGTCGGTCCGTTATGCACACCGCTTGATATCGTCGCATCAGACTTAACAGTACCCGAGTTAGAGGTCGGCGATCGAATCGTCGTGTTGCAATCCGGCGCATACGGTTTGAGCGCTTCGCCGTTAAGGTTTCTCGGTCATCCAGAACCGGTAGAACTGTTGGTCTAGGGATCCTACGCGGGATCATTTCAGGCTTCTTAGTTGGCGCAAGATAATGCAAATTAGTCTTTTTGGTTCCTTTGCCGAATTACCGGCCGATGCGCAGAATCTTGCTGTTAATTACCGGGCCAAAAACCCGTTTGTTTGTGACATCTGGTTACAACGATATGAGGAATTTATTCTGGCCGAGCATGACAAAGCTGTTTATTTAGTCGCACATCAAGACGACGTCACCCAAGCGATGCTTCCGCTGGTATTGACGCGACATGAAAAACTGCGATTCAAGAAGCTGCATTCGATGGCCAACTTTTATACAACCGTCTTCGAGCCGCTGTTGAACGAGACCTTGGACCAATCGGCAGCGGCGGACGCGCTAGCATTCTATTTGCTGAATGAATTCAACTCGGTCCCCTTGTGCGAAATAGAACCACTGCGCGAAGCCGCCTTTCTCGAGCTATTAGTCGCCAATTACACTCGATTAAGCGGTCGGGAGGTGCGGCGATACGAGAAGCACGTTAATCGATTCGAAGTGGTAGCAGATGATACTTATGAGTCGTACCTGGCTCGTCGACCAGGTCAACTACGCAGCACCCTTAAACGTAAGCGTAAACAGCTGGAGAGACTAACAGACGGGCGGGTCGACATTTATGAATCATATGAGGATGTGGCGCGCGAATATCCGAATTTTCGCACGGTATACGAGCATAGCTGGAAAGGTGAAGAGCGATTCCCGGATTTTATCGGCGCGGTAGTGGCCGACTTGGCTCGCGTTGGGAAATCAAAACTGGGCATTCTCTACATCGACGGGCAGCCAGCTGCTGCGCAAATCTGGATGCGACTCGCGCAGACTTGGGGAGTGTTTAAACTCGCTTATCAACCGCAATACGCTCAGTATTCCGTGGGGACATTACTAACCGCAGCGATGATAGAGACTT
>JBCCFA010000093.1:0-11534 GCA_039029975.1 Pseudomonadota bacterium | reverse complement strand
TGGCGCTCGCGAACCGATAATGACGTATGATACAAACTTTATCGCAAGCGCCGGAAATAACTAATGAACGATTCTCCCAAAGCCGTTCTGAATATTGATTTTGTATCAGATGTGTCTTGCCCTTGGTGTGTGATTGGGCTGCGCTCGATGGAAAAAGCGCTAGCCGATCTAGACGACGTGAGTGCAGAGATTCATTTCAAACCCTTTGAATTGAATCCGCAGATGGTGCCAGAAGGCGAAGATCTCACCGAGCACATCGCAAAAAAGTACGGCACCACAACGGCGCAGTCAGAAGCCACGCGCGAAATGATTCGCCAGAGAGGAGAAGAATTAGGGTTTCAATTCGACCGGGAAAAATATAATCGAATCTACAACACCTTTGATACGCACCGCTTGCTGTACTGGGCCGATTTGGAAGGAAAGCAGTACGCCTTGAAAACAGCTTTGTTCGAGTCTTATTTCACCCATGGGAATAACCCTGGCGCGCACCAGGTGTTACTGGAATTGGTAGATGCCGTCGGTTTGGATGTGGACCGTGCGAAAGAAATTCTGGATAGCGATGAATATACCGAGCAAGTTCGAGCCGAGCAGGCTCGCTATCACGGCGCCGGCATTCATGCTGTGCCGGCTGTAATAGTGAATAATAAGCACCTCATTCAAGGCGGCCAGCCAGTCGAAATATTTAAACAAGCGCTGGCGGAAATTGCGGCTGAAGGAAATTAATCACCGGCTCCGAGTTTGCGGAGCCGGATGACTGAATCTAGGGCCGCGCTCCCAATTATTTTTTTACGCCTTCTATACCCAAGGTCAGAATCACCTGAGTTGAAGCCGGACCCAACTCGTAATCGATTCCGAAATCGGCGCGGGTTAACGTGTAAGTTCCGGTAAATCCAGCGCGATAACCACCCCATGGGTCGGGACCTTCGCCGATTTTTTCAACAGGAATTTCGATGGCTTTTTCAACGCCATGTAGGCTCAAGGTGCCGCTGAGCACGCCTTTGTTGGCGTCGCCTTTGTAACCGGTGCTTTTGAAAGTCGCCTTGGGGAAATTAGAGACTTCTAGAAAGTCGCCGCCTCGTAAATGTTTGTCTCGCTCCGCATGATTGCTATCGATCGAGCCAGTATCAATCGTTATCTCAATGGCGTTGTTGCCCGGGTTATCCGGGTCGTAGCTCATGGTGCCGTCGAGCTTGTTGAAGCGCCCATAGAGCCAACTGTAACCTAAGTGCTGAATCTTGAATTCAACAAATGAATGCGTAGTATCGATGGTGTAATCGGCGGCTAATAGTTGCGTAGGCGCGTAAATACCGCACGCCAATGCGCTGGCTAAAAATAAATGTGAGAGTTTCATCCTATCCTCCAGTGTGTCGTTGTTAGTGGCTTTGCGGGTCGCGAGCCACGTGAAAAGCATAGGCGTCTAGGTTTATAACGCCGTAGATGCAGCTTCGATGGATTAAATTAGCTTGCCACGACACGCCTGCCGCGCCAAGCGCAATATAAAATGGCAAAATGTGTTCGGCCGTGGGGTGTGCCCGCTTAGCGTTAGGGGCGCGTTCGCGGTATTCGAGTAATGCGTTAGTTTCGTTGGCGGCGAGCCTTGCTTCCATCCACCGAGAGAATTCTTCGACGTATGTTACTTCATCAAAATTGTTTTTCTCGCCGTGAAAATCGCCGACATCGCCTAAGTTGTGCGTCATCGTGCCAGACCCGATGACCAGATAATCGTCATTTTTGAGTGCCGCTAGCGCGCGCCCCAGCCGCCAGTGATATTCTGGTGAGCGAGCGGTGTTCACTGAAATTTGCGCAACCGGAATATCTGCATTGGGGAACATTAACTTCAATGGAACCCACGCGCCGTGATCTAGACCTCGTTCTTGTTCTAGCTCGACCTTGAAGCCAGCGTCTTCGAGCGACCCAATGACCTTGTCGCCAAGCACGCCAAGCGCCGGGGCCGGATATTGCATTTCATAAAGTTCGCTTGGAAAGCCGTAGAAGTCATGAATTGTCGATAGCGTACCTGATCCGCTGAGGACGCTGACGCCGTTGGTGTCCCAATGTGCCGATGCGATGACGATCGCTTTCGGTCTGGGTATCGAATTACCGAACTCGCTGAAAAACGCGCGGGCTGGACTGTCTTCAATCGGCAATGTTGGCGCCCCATGAGAGATAAACAAGCTCGCCATGGTGTCTGTTGGCGCTAGGGTGGTTTCATTTGCGTCCATAACCGAATTATAAAAATACAAGATTGGAAAACAATAGCCGGTGAAATAAACTTATTGTTTTATATAAAGAAACAATAGAATGGATAAATTTAGTGCGATGAGAACCTTCGCCCAAGTGGCGATGACCGGTGGTTTCTCCAGTGCTGCGAAAAACCTCGGCGTGTCGAAGGCAACGGTCAGTAAACAAATCGCCGAGCTTGAATCTTACCTTGGGGCGCAACTTTTGATACGCACGACTCGTCGTGTGCGCCTAACCGAAGACGGAATATATTATGCGGATAAGTGTCGAGAAATTTTGGAAACAATAGACGCGACCGAAAGCGTTTTTCAAACTGAAGATTTAGAACCCGAGGGCGATTTGAGAATTGCCGCGCCCCAAACTTTTTCCGAACTGCATCTAGCGACCGCACTGGATGCCTTCCTCCACAAGTTTCCGAAAATTAATGTTGAGCTTATCCTGCAGGACAGTTTTGTCGGATTCATTGAGCAGGAAATTGATGTTGGCATTCGCATCTCAAATCTCGAAGACTCAAGCCTGATAGCGCGTCGATTTGCATCAACCAGAATTGTGACAACCGCGTCACCTGAATATCTGCGCTCGCGCGGGACACCTACGAAGCCGGGGGATCTTCGCGATCACGAATTAATATTGGATGCTAACTTTCGCGACCCGAGACGTTGGCGCTTCAGCGATAACGGTAAAGAGATCGCTATACCGGTGGCCGGCCGAATCAAAGTAAACAGCGCCGTGCTTGCGCGCGAAATGGCTCTACGCCACGCTGGGCTCATTATGGGGCCCGCCTTCGTCGTGCGCGAGGCCGTTGCCAAGCAAAAACTGAAAGTCGTGCTTGAGAAATTTGAGACCTCCCCTTTGGGCATTTACGTGCTCTACCCGCAGCAGCGACACGTGTCAAAACGGATCAGGGCTTTGGTGTCATTTCTTGCTGAGCATTTTTCGGACGAAATACTCTGAGACTAGGTGCAATGAGCCTAACCGCGACAGAACCAAGAGCTGGTTGTGAGAAACAAGGCAGCGCAGTTAAATTAGCCCGCAAATTCATGAAAAATGGGATATTTTAGGGCGGAAAGCTCGATCCGGCCGGCAAAGGCGGTTATATTACGCGCCCATAATTCTGATAAGTTGACCGGGCGTTCTCATATCTTGGACCAAGTTTATTTGGTCGGGGTGCAGCAGCCGCTACGGCACTAGTTTCTTAACCGTTGGAAATCGACGGTTACACACATTTCTAAATCAATACGGAGACAACGTCAGCATGGCTGTGTATATCATCCTTGGGCTATCGCTACTGGGGCTAGCGGTTGCGTTTTTCTATTCATCATCGGTAAAAACCGTTGCCATCGACATGGGTGTCGAAGACAACGATGTGAAAGCGCGTTTGGCGAAGATCCACGCCGCAATCGCTGCAGGGGCGATGGCGTTCCTAAAACAAGAATACAAATTCATGGCGATATTCATGGTTGTGTTCGGTGCGATTATTGCTGTGCTGATTGACGATCACCATACCGATTACGTCAACGAAGGAATCTATACGGCCGGCGCGTTTATCTTCGGTGCGATCATCTCGATAGCATCTGGATTTATCGGCATGAAGATTGCCACGCAAGGTAACGTCCGTACCACAGTTTCCGCAAACAAGTCGCTATCTGATGCGTTCAACCTCGCTTTGCACTCCGGCTCGGTGATGGGATTCGCGCTAGTGAGTCTCGCGTGTTTGGGCTTGTTATTAGTCTACTTAGTTCTCAAACACCTTATGCCTGCTGAGTTGCCGACCCACGTACTTATGGAAGTGATTGCAGGATTTGGTCTCGGCGGTTCGGCGATCGCGCTTTTCGCGCGCGTTGGCGGTGGGATATTCACCAAAGCAGCAGATGTGGGCGCGGACTTAGTTGGCAAGGTCGAAGCCGGTATTCCAGAAGACGACCCGCGAAATCCTGCGGTTATCGCGGATAACGTTGGCGATAACGTGGGCGACGTCGCCGGAATGGGCGCAGACTTATTTGGCTCCTGTGCGGAAAGTACCTGCGCTGCCATGGTTATTAGCGCGGTCGCTTTTCAAGGCAACATTGATGCGTTGCTATACCCAATCTTGATTTCGGCAATTGGCATTCCGGTGAGTTTGGCAACCATCATGATGGTTAAAGTGGATACTGAAGCGCAAGTCGGCCCGGCGTTGAAAAAGATGCTGATCATCTCAAGCGTGATCATGGCGGTTGTGATGTTTTTCGTTACTGGCCAGTTTATCCCCGATGATTTCGCCATTAACGGTGTGGATTACACCGGTATGGGTGTTTACTACTGCTTCTTAACCGGTCTGATTGCGGGGCTCATTGTCGGTCTGCTAACGGAATACTACACGTCAGATCAATATGGCCCGGTGAAAGAGGTTGCAGACTCGTGTAAGACGGGTACAGCAACCAATATCATCTTTGGCCTTGCGCTCGGATATAAAAGTGCGGTCGGACCTTATATCGCGATTGGTTTGGCGATATATATTCCCTGGATGTTAGCCGGGATGTACGGGGTGGCCATTGCCTCGCTCGGCATGTTGGGGACCTTGGTGATTGCGTTGACCATTGATGCCTATGGTCCAGTTGCCGATAACGCCGGTGGCATCGCGGAAATGGCCGGCATGGACGAACACGTTCGTGAGCGTACAGACGTGCTTGATTCGGCCGGCAACACCACTGCGGCAATTGGTAAGGGCTTTGCGATTGGTGCGGCGATTTTGACCTCGCTCGCGCTATTCGCCGCGTTTCTAACTCGCGCCGATTTGTTGCTGAAAGAAGAACACGGACCAAGCTACGATTTACTGTCGTCAATTAACCTCTTGGATCCGATGGTATTTACGGGGTTGTTCATCGGTGCTGTGCTACCGGCGTACTTTACTGCCATGACCATGAAGTCCGTGGGCTCCGCGGCTTTCTCAATGATTGAAGAAGTACGACGACAGTTCAAAGAAATTCCTGGGATTATGGAAGGTACAGGCGATCCTGACTACGAGCGGTGTGTGGCTATTTCTACCAGCGCTGCAGTGAAAGAAATGGTGCCGCCTGGCATTCTCATTATGGGCGCACCGTTACTTACGGGCTTTCTATTCGGTATTCAGGCTTTGGCCGGTCTATTGGCTGGCTCGCTTGTTGCGGGCGGGGTGTTGGCTATCTCCGCCTCCAATAGTGGCGGCGCTTGGGATAATGCGAAGAAATATATCGAAGCAGGTAACCTAGGCGGCAAAGGGACCGATAATCATAAGGCCGCGGTTGTTGGTGACACGGTCGGCGATCCGTTAAAGGATACTTCAGGACCTTCGTTGAATATCTTGATTAAGCTTTCGGCGATTCTATCTTTGGTATTCGTTCCGTTCTTCGTCCAATACGGCGGGATGTTGCTAAAATATGTGCAGTAATAACTGCTGAAGATCAAAAAGGCCGGCAATCGCCGGCCTTTTTTTGCGTGCGAGTAATCTCTAATAAAATGTTATTAGTTGCCGAACCGTTTCGCCCTCGGAAAGTTTGTCGAAACCTTCGTTGATTTGATCGAGCGTTATGTGTTCGCTAAGTAAGGCATCGACGGGTAAAGAACCGGCTTGAAACATATCGATGTAGCCGGGGATGTCACGCTTGGGTACACAACTACCAAGATAACTTCCTTTTATCGTGCGCTCTTCAGCGACTAAATTGACATGTTGGATCGTGAATCCATCTTTCGGATCGGATAAACCGCTTGAGCATGTCGTGCCACCACGTCGTGTTATCAAATAAGAAAGTTCCATTGCTTTGGCTGAGCCGACGCATTCAAACGCGTAATCTACACCCCCGTTTGTCATTTCCTTAAGTTTGTCGACGACGTCGTCATCTCCAGCGTTCAATACAGCAGTAGCGCCAAGCGACATGGCCAAATCCAACTTACTTTGTAAGAGGTCAACGCCAATGACTTGTTTAGCGCCAGCGGCCTTCGCCCCAAGCAGTGCGGCTAGGCCCGTACCGCCGAGCCCAACAATGGCGGTTGTGGACCCCATTTTGATATTTGCCGTGTTAACAACCGCGCCGACGCCGGTGATTACTGCACAACCGAATAAAGCCGCTTGGTCTAGCGGTAAGGATTTATCAATTTTCACAAGCGAACACTCGGAAACGACCGCGTATTCTGCGAAACATGAAACGCCCACGTGATGGGTGATGTACTCGCCGTTAAGTTTGATGCGTTTAGTCCCACCTAAGAGCGTGCCACCGGCGTTGGCAGCGGCACCTGGTTCACACAGCGCTGGTCTGCCTTCTCCACACGGCACACAGGTTCCACAGCTCGGCACGAAAACCATTACGACATGATCACCTTTCTCTAAACGACAGCCTGGACCAACTTCGGCAACAACGCCCGCGGCTTCGTGCCCTAGCGCCATTGGCAGCGGACGCGGTCTGGAGCCATTGACGACCGATAGATCAGAGTGGCACAGACCAGCGGCGGCAACTTTTACCATGACCTCACCGGCGCCAGGCCGTTCTAATTCAACTTCTTCTATTCGAATCGGTTGCGATTCGCTGTAGGGTCGCGCGGTACCCATTTCGTGTAATACTGCGGCACGACATTTCATGTTAATTTTCTCCGCTGCTACCTAATCGCTATCGGATTGATGATCATTTGCACGGCGCCAGTCATACGGGCAGCTCCCAGTACAAACATAAATTCATAGGCCTTATCTTTGGCAAGCTCGCGCGTATCCATATTCTCTAAAATGTAGATGCCGTTATAGTTGATGAGGATTTGATGCACGTGGAATAGAATTTCTGGGTCTTCCGCGGGAATCACTTCCAGCCCCCAGCTATCTCCGCCAACGGCAGCAACGTCTTTTTCCACTAGGTATTTTGCGCCATCTATGCCAAGGCCGGGTTCGCCCTTTCCAAAACGCACGGCATCTTTGTCCAGCATCTTCATCCAGCCGGTGTTGAATAACACGACATCGCCTTTCTCGATACTCACGCCCTGAGATTTTTCGCAGGCGATGATTTCTTTGCGGTTGAACGGAGTTCCTTCGTCGAGAATTTCTTTACCCATACAGGCGGCCATATCTAGCATGACGCCACGGGTCACGACCGGGGGCAAATTCTCCATGCCAAACATAGTGAGGCCGTCAGCTTTAATAAAATCTGTCGCTTTCTTGCCGTTGTAGTAAACGCCGTTGGTGGCGGCATGCCCGAGACCATCAATTTGTGAACCGACGCCCATCCAACCCGAGATAATATCGTCGGCATAGTTAAACTGATTTTTGCCGATAGATGAGCCGTCATATTGGTTTGGCAACAAGACTTGTACGCTGAATGTCCGTGGCGGAAATGCGGGTGTTTCGCTGCTCGTTTCAATCCCTAGACGATAAGTTTTACCTGTTTTGACGAGTTTGGCTCCTTTCAAAGCCAGTTCAGGCGTCAGTAAATTAAACGCACCTAGTTCATCATCGGCGCCATACTTGGACGGCCACCATTTTTCTTCGGCGCTAATGTTTAGCGTGATAAATATTAGCTTGAAAGCGATAAAGAGCTTAAACAATTGGTTCATTCGATTTATCCATTCATGTTTAATTGGCGATGAGATTTTACTCGATTTACGTATACTGATCCTGTGGTGAAATCAGTAATGAAATGGTTAGTTTTTGGCTTGGGACTGTTACTAGTTTTAGCGGTGCTCGGCTTTTTTACCTTGGGACCGGGTATTGCTGAGCAGCGAATGAACAAGGTGGATGCAGTTCATTTTCCGGTTGGCAGCGCCGCAAAAAAATTACACAAAACTTTGCTTGTCGCGGATCTCCATGCCGATTCGCTTTTGTGGAATAGGAATTTGCTCGCGCACGGTAAACGGGGGCATGTCGATTTACCGCGCTTACAAGCCGGTAATGTTGCGCTGCAGGTGTTTACCACCGTGACGAAGTCGCCAGCTGGATTGAACAATGTGAGCAACGCAGCAAAAGCGCGTGACAATATTACGCTACTTGCTGTGGCTCAGCTGTGGCCGCGCTCGACGTGGCGAAGCCTGTCCGCGCGGGCAATTCACCAAGCGCGTCGGCTCAAAGGTTTTGTTGACGACAGTGACCAACAGTTGGTGCTCGTGCAAACAAAATTAGATTTATCGCAATTATTAGCAAGACGCCGAAACGGTGAGCCGGTAGTTGGCGCACTACTTGGTACGGAAGGTTCGCATGCGCTCGATGGTAACCTAGATAACGTCCAACGTTTATTTGATGCTGGCTTTCGCATGATGAGTTTGCAGCATTTTTTTGATAACGCGCTTGGCGGGTCGTTGCATGGTATCGATAAGGGTGGTTTGAGCGAGTTCGGGCGCCAAGTTGTGCGAGAGATTGAACGTTTGGGCATTATGTTAGATGTTTCGCATTCGTCGGAAAAAGTTGTGCGAGAAACGCTCGCGATAACAAAACGGCCGTTAATTGTGAGTCATACTGGTATTCGCGGTCATTGTGATACCCCAAGGAATATCAGCGATGAACTAATGAAACGCATTGCGGACGGCGGTGGTTTGGTCGGCACTGGCTATTGGCAACATGCGGCTTGCGATATCACGCCCGTCGGCATCGCTAAATCGATAATCGCGGCAGTCGAGTTACTTGGCGACGATCATGTGGCGCTGGGTTCGGATTTTGACGGTGCCGTTACAACTGGGTTTGATGCCGCTGAGATGGCGAAATTAACCCAAGCCTTGCTGGAACTGGGCACTTCTGAGCAAACAATTAGAAAGGTGATGGGTGAAAATCAATTGCGATTTTTCGCCACATATCTCCCAGATTAAGGTACCCAGGTCTGGCCCTATCAACACTTATTGTTCTTGGCCCGCAGCCATTAATTCTAGTGCTGCGGCAGTCATCGCTTTTACGCCGGTGTCGATGGTTGGTGCGAAATCGGGCGCAAACTTCGAGGAATGCAGGGAAGGGAGCTGCCCATTGTTCGCGGCGGCTTGTTCGTAAGTAGTGGCATTTACCGCGCCTAACCAATAAATCAAGCTTGGTATTTTCGGCGGTACTTGACCATAGCGACCGAAATCTTCACCGCCCATGACTGGCGCCTTTTCCCAGACCTTGTCGGTGCCGATTGTTCGTTCGAATACACGGACTAATCTTTCCGTCAGTTCGGGGTTGTTGAATGCAACCGGCGTATATTCGTCCTTAACCTCAATCTTAGGTAAGCGCTCTTCAGGCAGACCTGCCGCCCGACCTAAATTTTCAGTGATTCGGCGGATTGTTGTGATCATTTTTTCCCGCACCTCACTTGTGTACGATCTCAGCGTAAGCTGCAGATGCGCTTCATCCGGGATGATGTTGTGTTTATGGCCACCGTGAATCGAGCCCACGGTGATAACTGCTGGCTCAAGCGGCGAAATTTCTCGGCTGACGATGGTTTGCAAAGCCAACACGATTTGTGCAGCGAGTACGATCGGATCTTTTGTCGTGTGCGGGTATGCGCCATGCCCACCCACGCCGTAGATAGCAATATCCACTGAATCTACATTGGCCAATGCTGGACCAGACACGTAGCCTACCGTGCCGGCCGGCATGCCGGCATTGACGTGCAGCGCAAGATTGAAATCTGGGCGCGGGAAACGTTCAAATAATCCATCCTCTAGCATGGCTCTTGCGCCGGCTCCGCGTTCCTCAGCCGGTTGTGCGATCATCATCAACGTGCCCTGCCAGTTCGATTTCTGCGCGGCTAGCGTGCGAGCGGTGCCAATTAATACGGTCATGTGAATGTCATGGCCACACGCATGCATCACCGGTTTATCAATACCGTCGATGTCTGTTGCCGTGACGGTACTCGCATAGTCCACGCCCGTTTCCTCTTTAACGGGTAACGCGTCCATATCTGCCCGGATCATCACCGTCGGCCCTTGTCCATTTTCGATAATGCCAACCACCCCGTGGCCGCCGACTTGTTCGGTTACCGAGAAGCCGAGCGCCTGCATTTCGTTAGCGATATATTGTGCGCTCTTAATTTCTTTGAAAGATAGCTCAGGGTTTTGGTGAAAGTGCTTGTAAACGTCAACTAAGGCTTGGCGTGTGGCGAATTCTGTTGCCTTCACGTGGAAGCTCAATGATACAAACAGCAAGCATGCAAAACTTGCTGCGGCTGTTAGGGGAAGTAGCGTGTTTTTCCTGGTCATTTTAAAATTCCCACGCAATACTGCTGCGATTTAGCGCAGCATACTACGCCGTTTCGATTCCACCAAAGTGTTATCATTGGGCGTATCAGAACTGAGATATTCTGACCGCTAAATTGAATTCCAGGAGTAGAACGTGAGCAAAACGATTAATTGGTATTACTTTCGCAAAGGATGAACCAGTTGCACTAAAGCCGCCAAGTTTTTGGAGGCAAATGATCTGACGCCGAAAGAAGAAGTAAGTGCTGCCAAAAAGTTGGGCCGCGATGACGCCCAAACTCTGGCTGAGGCCGCTAGCAAATTGATTGTCGCGAAAGGGAAAAAAGTCTCGACCTTTGAATTGAAGAAATCGATAGAAGACGAAGCGATCGATTCGATGCTCGGCCCAACAGGGAACCTGCGTGCACCTACTATGCGGGTTGGCAAGACCTTGGTAGTAGGATTTAACGAAGACGAATACGCCAACGTCTTACTTTAGAAAGGCAGTCTCGCGATCATTACGACATTGGTCGCAATGCCCTCTGGTTAAGTGATGGAGATATTCGTTGCGCTTTCGCTTAATCAGAGGTACCCCAATTTTCTCCGTTATTTAGCCTATCTAAGTGTTGCAGTTTTTCCGGGTTACGCACCACGTAAATATTTTCGATCAAATCATTGGCATTGATTTCCAAGGCCACTGTTTGGATTGTTCGCCCGTTTTGACGTAGCACAAAACCTGGTAAACCATTTACTAGAACGTCAAATACTTCAAGTTGCTCGGGGTTGCGAAATGATTTGGTAAACCCGACTAACATCTTTGCGATCTTAGCGGCACCACGAACCGGCGCGGGGACTGCCGCGACTTTACCGCCGCCATCGGAAACAAAACACGCGTTTTCGCTAAGCAAGTTCGTGAGATTTGTAACGTCGCCGTCGCTGATTGCTTGTTGAAAGGTCGCAGTAAGCTTTTTTGCCAGCTCAGGGTCCGGTACAAATTTCTTTCGATTAGCTTTGAGAGACTTTCGGGCGCGCGAAGCAAGCTGTCGGCAGCTCGCAGCCTCTCTGTCCAAGATTTCGGGTGATGAGTTTCGTCAACGACCCTCTCTACCCCACCACCAATGCCTCTCTCGCCTCTGGGGTCGTCTCCGCGGAACTCCGGC
>JBCCFA010000092.1:0-11545 GCA_039029975.1 Pseudomonadota bacterium | reverse complement strand
GCATGATTTGTTCGAACGCCACCATTTGTTTGTCGTTTAAGGTTTCATCAACGTACAGTTTGGACCACTCACGCATCTCAAACGTAGCGACAAAGCTGATACCGGCTAAGTCAGCGGAGCCTATATGTCCATCTCGGATTTGAATTAGGCGGGAACCGTCGCACCGCAAATCAGTTGGCCGTCCAAAATTACAAGGACACGGAATTTCACAGCTGCAGCACTCCGCGACGTCTGCGGTTAATGACCAAGCGTTTGTTGCGTGCACTTTGCTCACACCAGCTACGGCTGGTGCGGCTGCGAATAGGCCGAGTAATTGATTGAAGTCGCGTCGTTTAATTTTTTCCATGCGTTCCTCGCTTCAGAGCTTGCTCGTGATTTGGGGACAAATTTGCTAGGGGTCTCTACGAGCATTGAGCCCAATGTTCATCATAATCGATAGCATAACGAGCAGGTGCGACGCTCTCAAGAGGGCCTAATTAAACCATCGTCTTCTAACTGCCGGCCGCATTGGCGAACTTGACTCTGAAAGTCAAAATTTAGGGTAGGAATAAAAAAAACCCCGCTTGCGCGGGGTTTTTCCAGCTATTGCTGTACTGTCGGGAAACAGCGGCCTACATCATGCCGCCCATGCCTCCCATACCGCCCATGCCGCCCATATCAGGCATAGCAGGCGCGCCACCTGCATCATCTGCAGGGGCATCAGCAACCATTGCTTCGGTCGTTAAGATTAAGCCAGATACTGACGCCGCGTTTTGCAACGCTGAGCGAGACACTTTCGCCGGATCTAAAATACCCATGTCGATCATGTCGCCGAACTCACCGGTTTGAGCGTTGTAACCCTGAGTGCCAGAAGATTCTTTCACCTTGTTGACGATGACTGATGGCTCATCACCCGCATTTGCAACGATTTGGCGAATCGGCTCTTCTAAAGCGCGCAATAGAATATTAACGCCCATTTGCTGGTCGTCATTTTCTCCAGTTACCGCACCGACTTTGTCCAAGCAGCGTAACATTGCTACACCACCGCCAGGAACGACACCTTCTTCAACTGCCGCGCGAGTAGAATGCAGAGCGTCTTCTACACGAGCTTTCTTCTCTTTCATTTCAACTTCAGTTGCGGCGCCTACTTTAATCACAGCAACACCGCCGGCGAGTTTAGCAACACGCTCTTGGAGTTTCTCGCGATCATAGTCGGAGCTGGTATCTTCGATTTGGGTACGAATCTGGTTGACCCGAGCTTCGATAGCTTTTTGGTCACCGGTACCATCAATAATCGTGGTTTCTTCTTTGCTAATTTGAATTCGCTTAGCAGAACCCAGATCGTCAAGACTGGCTTTTTCTAAACTCAAACCCACTTCTTCGGAAATCACGGTACCGTTGGTGAGAATCGCAATATCTTCAAGCATGGCTTTACGACGATCGCCAAAGCCAGGTGCTTTGACAGCCGCGACTTTCACGATGCCGCGCATATTGTTAACCACCAAAGTGGCCAGCGCTTCGCCTTCAATATCTTCGGCAATGATTAGCAACGGCTTGCCAGATTTTGCGACGCCTTCTAGTACGGGCAGCAAATCACGGATGTTGGAAATCTTCTTGTCGTGCAACAGAACCAGTGGCTCTTCAAGTTCAACACCCATGGTTTCCTGGTTGTTGATGAAGTAAGGAGAAAGGTAACCACGGTCGAACTGCATGCCTTCAACGATATCTAGCTCATTTTCTAAGCCAGAACCTTCTTCAACGGTGATAACACCTTCTTTACCGACTTTCTCCATAGCTTCGGCAATAATGTCGCCGATTGCGCTGTCAGAGTTAGCTGAGATTGTGCCCACTTGAGCGATTGCTTTTGTGTCGGTGCAGGGCTTAGCAAGCGATTGTAAGGCTTCTACTGCAGCGATGACGCCTTTATCGATACCGCGTTTGATGTCCATTGGGTTGATGCCAGCAGCTACCGCTTTCAAACCTTCACGGACGATGGCTTGCGATAGGACTGTGGCGGTGGTGGTGCCGTCTCCGGCGATATCAGAAGTCTTCGAAGCGACTTCTTTCACCATTTGCGCACCCATGTTCTCGAATTTGTCTTCGAGTTCAATTTCTTTAGCAACCGAGACGCCGTCTTTCGTCACGGTTGGGGCACCGAAACTCTTTTCCAAAACAACGTTTCGACCTTTCGGTCCAAGGGTTTGCTTCACAGCGTTGGCGAGGATGTTGACACCGTTCGCCATGCGCTGCCGCGCATCGTCTGAAAATTTAACTTCTTTCGCACTCATTGTTTGTTCTCCAAATTTAACGCGCTAAGCACTTAGTCGAATACGGCCATGATGTCGTCTTCACGCATCACGAGGTATTCATCGTCTTCAACTTTGACTTCGGTGCCGGAATATTTACCAAATAGCACTTTATCGCCAACTTTCACGTCAAGTGCGCGCACGTCGCCGCCATCGGTAACCTTGCCGTTACCCACTGCGATAATTTCACCTTTGCTGGGCTTTTCGGTGGCCGAATCAGGGATGACAATACCGCCGGCTGAGGTGGTGTCTTCATCCCATCGCTTTACGATCACACGATCGTGTAATGGACGGATGTTCATAGTGTATCTCCTCGAATATCCATTCTGTGTTGTTTTGGGGTTAATTTATTGAATAATCAAGGAATTTCAGGCTAGTATTAGCACTCTCCCTTGAGTAGTGCCAGGTAATATAACGGCAAAATTTCGGAAGTCAAGCAAACGTCGGGAATTGGCTCATTATTCCAATCAAGACTGGGCCCTACCGACCTGTCTAAATTACAATACGGGTTGGATGTTAACGGGGTAAATTTCAGTGGGTCACAAGCTAGGTTCGATACGGGTCTTTGTCGCTATCTTTGCGATATTGCTGGCGATGCCAACGCTGGCCAATGCGCAACAAGTCGCCGAATCTGCGGCTTGGCGGCAATTCAATATTAACGGTAACACGGTCTCTATCAATTCAGAGGGCAATCCCGATGGCAAGCGGAGCTATGAGGTCTTAGCCGAGAACGACGGCTTGGCGGTCGCTCGTTTGTCCGTTAACCGAAACGGGGTGTTGAGCGACGCATGGAAGGCCGATTTAGATGGCAATGGGGCACCCGAAATAATTGTGGCTGTCGGGCAGCTTGATGGTTCGAACCAAGGTAGTGTCGACGTGCACGAATGGGACGGCTATAAGTTCATCAGCAAACGACTTCCACAAGCAATTCCGAGCGAGAAAGGCGCGTATTTTGGGCATGACCAATTTAAGCTTGAGAACGGACAATTGATTCGCGAATTTCCTCGTTTTAAAGACGAAAGTGATGGCCAGATCCCAAGTGGCGAGAAGGCTCGTTACCGGTTCGATATGCAAGTCTTTGGTTGGGCACCTCAGTAGGCGCGGATTTCTCACGATTAGTTCAAACCAACTAGCCTACGTGGCTTGCACAAGGTAAGGGCTTTGTAGGTATAATCGAGTGCACAAGCACCTCACGCTTAAAAGGAACTATCGATGAACGCAGGTCGATCACAGATGAGCGAATCTATCGAGAAATTCTTGACGCATTGCCACCGACGAGAGTTCTCTGCTAAAGCAAGTATTATCCGCCAGGGCGACCCGGCCGGCGAGCTGTACTACATCATTGGCGGCTCGGTCACGGTACTTTTGGAGGACGACAAAGGCCACGAGATCGTGCTTGCGTATCTTAATCCCGGTGACTTTTTTGGTGAGATTGGTTTGTTCAACGAAGAAGCCGGTCGTAGTGCCTTAGTGCGAGCGCGCACCGCCTGTGAAATTGCCCAGATTAGCTACTCCAAATTGCGCAGTTTGACCGACCTTTACCCCGACCTGATCATCGCGATGACAACGCAATTGGCGCGTCGTTTGCGCAATACTAATCGTAAATTGGGTGATTTGGCGTTTATGGACGTTTACGGACGAGTCGCCCGCACCTTACTCGATCTTTGTGAACAACCTGATGCCATGACTCATCCAGAAGGGATGCAAGTTCGCGTAACTCGCCAGGAACTCGCCCGTCTCGTCGGTTGTTCTAGAGAAATGGTCGGTAAAGTTCTGAAAGACATGGAAGAACAGAGCCATGTTGCCGTTTCCGGTAAGAACATTGTGGTCATAGGTCATCACGCTTCACCGCCAACGAAAATTGCCGGAGTCATTGACTAAGCAAACCGCCTTTCGGACTTATAGGACCGAGCCCGTAGCGCCACCGCGCAATGATTTGCCCTACCCGCCAACGTTGTGACGCGCCGTTGTATGTCTAGATCTGCTTTTCTTTCTGCTCTAATCCTGTTCCTTTGTTGTATGAGCATAGCCAATGGCGCTATCGCAGCGCAGTCAAAAGCCAACGACAAATTGTCGCCCGCCCGCCTTGAATCACTCCGCGAGGCGAGTGCCAAAGGAAGTGTTACCGCGATGGTTAAGTTAGCCGGTATCTACCTGAGTGGACAGAGTGTGCCACGCGATCCGGAACGGGCGCTCGATTTATACCGTCGGGCGGCGGCGCTTGGCGATGCCGATGCGATCTTTCATCTAGGCAATATGTACCTGCTGGGTGAAGGCATTCCCCGCGACGACGCGCAAGCTTTTCGCTTGTTCGAGAAAGCCGCAGGACAGGGGCACCCGTTAGCAATTCAAAATTATGAATCCCTAAAGCAGCTTGTTAAGCCAGAGGAGGGTGTAACTAATCCAAAAGCGGATAAGCAAAGCGAGCTTGATCAACAAAGAGCAATTAACATTGCCCGTCGGCACGGCATCCGCATTGATTTTAGCGGGACAATTGATCCGACCGCGAACACCGAAGCAATAGAGCCCGACCTGACGCCACTAGATACCGATGAGCCGCTCGAAATGCTCGAGCAGAGCGAGAATGAGCAGGCCGCCAATGAAGACTACAAGCTCGCGGAGACCCTCTATTTCGGTGATGCTTCCAAACGCGATGAAGCGCAAGCTATTGGTTTATATCGGCGAGCTGCGCGTGCTGGGCACACCCAAGCGCTAACTCGTCTGCTATCTATCTACGGTGCCGCCGGCATCGAGCCACCGCGATGCGAAAATCCTGGCGTGAACCCGGAAATTTGTTTCTAGTTTGCGTAAAATGACCGCTGGCTTCACCTATTGTCTGCAGTGATATCAGGCGAGATGCAATGGGCATATACCAGGACAGGATTTTCCCAAAACTTAATGGACACTTGCTGAGCGGCGATGAGCTGGAAACGGTACGTGTTGAACTACTTTCCCAAGCGGTGGGTCACGTTTTAGAAATCGGCGCTGGTACTGGCACGAATTTTATTTATTACTCGAGCGCCATCACGTCGTTGACGACTGCAGAGCCCAACGAATCTTTCAATCAGGTTGCGCGTCGTTCCATTCGTCATTTCGATTTTCCAATCGCTCAAAAATCCCAGTTTGTGGAAAACATCACGGCGCCTGACAACGCGTTTGATACAGTTGTTTCGACGTTTGTGTTGTGCAGCGTAACGGATTTGCGCGCGGGTTTAATGCAGGTTGCGCGGGTGTTGAAACCTGGTGGCAAGTTTTTGTTCTTAGAACGCTCTCGATCCCAAGATGAAAACATTGCCAAATGGCAACATAAACTTACGCCGCTTCATCGCCTCGTAGGCAACGGGTCCCACCTTGACCGGGACGTGGCAGCAGAAATTCGCGATATCGGTTTCGATATCGTCGATTTTGAGTACGTGGCTATACCGCGTATGCCTCGTGCCTTAGGGAATTTGATACGTGGGGTGGCGAAGCGTCCGAATTTGGTTTGACGCCGTAGTTAAATCTCAATCGATTCGGTTTCACCATCAGGGCTGCTATTTTGCTGTGGCGGTATCTTTAATGCGTCTTGTAATTTTTCGACGAAGCCCTCGATCTGCTGTTTCAATTCCGGCACGCTGCTGAGAATCTCCTGCTCAATTTGCGCAAGTTCGTCACTGAGACGTGGTATTTCGCTTTCGGCGTTTGGTTTGTCCGCAGGCGCGTCAGGTGTCGCCTCGTTTTCGCCAATCGGCGGTGCCGTACTTGGCGAATTTAGCGCTTGTTCTAGCTCTTCAGAAAACTTTTGGAATCTCGATTTAAGTTTTGGAACCGCCTGCTCAATTTGCTGCTCCAAGTCGCCCAGATTTTTTTCAATTTCAGGTATCACGGTCTGAAATTCGGTCACCGACTGGCTAATGCCATCCTTTATCGCATTTCCGATATCTTTGAACTGATTTATGACCGCCGCGACTTGACCGGCGGCAAGCATGGTTTGCATGGTGCGGTCGTAATCCACGACCCAATGCTTATTTTCCAAAATTAAGTGTGTATTGATTGGCAGCGTAGTTTGTTGGTCTCCGGCAAGCGTTACGGTCGTATCAACGCTTGCCTGTTCTGCATCGATCACAATCTTGCCAAAGCTCACATTACCTATTGCCAAAACGTCGTCAACATTTTGTAGCGTATTTTTGTCTTTTGCGCTCACATATTTTTTGACTTTTTGCGCGTCATTTGCCTGTATGGCTGTCCAAAAATCATTGGCTACCTGATCGGGTGTGTCCGGCTTTCCGCATGCACAGAGCATTAAAAATACTACGAGCAAAACTGACAGGCGCGGGCAAACTTTGTCCATAGCGATACGCTCAAGGTTTATTGATGTCATATACATTAGACGCTTTAGCAGGCTAATGTTCAACTTTGGGGCGAAACTTAAACGCGAGCTGAATAAACAAACTGAAGCTAAAAAAAACCCCGGAAAGAACCGGGGTTTTTTGGGTGAGTATTTGCGAAGTCGCTATCCAGCGCTCGCATCGCCCATAATAGACTGTGGCCCGCTGAAAGGTGGTTCGTCCGGCGCAATCATCTTACCCATGCGCATCACTCTTCGCCAATCTTCATCGCTAATTTCAGGGCGATGGTTTTCATGGATGTCTTGAGAAATTTCCACGAATTCTGGAATTCTCTCAGTGATGTAAAACACCTCAGCTAGTCTCAGCTTAGCTGAAAAATTGCGAGGCGAGTTTGAAATCGCTTCCTTCAGTAATGTTTCGGCCTCATGGTATCGGCCGTGCGCAATGCTGTCATTGATTCGGTGCTCTACGCCGTCTACTTCCTCGGCTTGATCTTCCGTATCAAATTCCAGTTCATCCATCGTTGCGGTGAATATTTCGTCTGGGTTTAGCTTGAGCGTTTTTTCAGCCTCTTCAACTTCTTCATCAATCTGCTGGTCTAACATTCGGCCCACTTCATCTTCAATAGTTACCCGATGTTTCGCTTTCTTGGCAAGTTCTTGCTTGAGACTTTGATCTTTCTCTTTGCGTAACTGTTCTTGTTTAACGAGTGCGGCTTTTCGCTGCAGTCTCAGCACGAAGAGCGCGATGCCACTGCCAACTAGTCCAAGGCCTACAATACCAAGCGCCCAGAATGGTAGTTGAAATCTTGATGCTTCAACGGTTGCGGCCGAAAGGGTTTCGTTTCCGGCGGCAACTTCTCCGTCGGCAATGAGGTTTGAAAATGTTTTTTCTGCATTCTCTACAGAGGCATCTGATGCGGATTGTTCCTCCTCGGCGAGTGCCGCTTCGCTGTCGTTAGTTGCACTATCCGCAACCATAACGTCTGGACTTGGCGCTACGGTGCTTGGAGATTCGCTGTCTAGCCCCGATTGTTGCGTGGCATACTTTTCGCGCAATGCGGCATATTTTTCGCCCAAGGAATTCAGTCTTTCGGCTAGCGCCGGATTCTCAGTGCGCCAATCAATGGAGCGTGTTGAAGCAGAAAAGCTGACGTTTTCTGGCGTGTTAATTTGAACAGCACTTACTGACTCAGAATCGATGGATTCTTCGAACGGGGTCGGTGCAGAATCTACAGTAGCTGAATCAACTGTTGCACTTACGGAGTTCACGGCCGTTGAAAATGAATCCAACCTAGCTGCCGAACTCTCGACGGGTTGTTCGGCTTCTAAATCCGTTGTCGCGATGGGTTCTTCGGCAACAATGGATGATTCGCTTGGTAGCGTATCGCTAGCGAGCGCCGTTTCGGTTGTTGTTGCGCTGCTAGGCAAGCTTAGTGTGACACCCTGCTTGAGCTTATTGATATCGCCATTGATAAATGCGTGTGGATTCAATGCAAAGATCTCATTGAGAATCGCACCCGCATTATTTCCCGCGACGCGAGTGGCAATCTTCCACAAAGTATCGCCGGCCTTGACAGGGCCGTAAGTTTCACCCTGAAAGCTTGATGTTTCATTGGCCGCGATGGTCGCGGCAGGCTGAGTGACTACTGGTGAGACAACCGAACGAGATGTTGCCGGACCGGATCTGGAATTCTGAGGAACGTTAGTGGGCCTCTGCACCACGACCGGGAGTGCTTGTCGCGGCGACACCGTAAAACTTCTTATAAGAGTCATGTCGCCGTTCGATGCTTTGATTCGAAAAGCTAGTAACGGTAATTTTAATGCGTCAGGACTCGATACTTTAATGTAGTGATGACCGTACTCGTTGCTTATCAGCTCCGCTCTAATGTTGCTCAACGCGGCATTCATAACCGGGTCTTGTCTGTAGGCGAAGTCGGGTATTACGCTGACCAAGGTTGCGTTGCTTGCCTCACGTGGACTAAGCAAGACATTGATATACGCATCTAGTGGTTCACCAAGGCGACTGGCGCCTTGAAGCTGACCTAACTGGAAGGCGTCAGCTGTTGCGCTGTAGCCACCGGAAACGGCACCGAGCACGCACAATGCCAGCGCGGAATGTGTTGGGCTGTTGCTTTTCATTGTCATCCCCCGTCTGACCCCGACGGTGTTTTACTATCCAATAGCTTAGGCTACAGAGCACATAAATTATTTGAACTATTACTCATTTAGTTACAGATTTTTCCGCTAAAACATGCCTAAAACCGCCTCGGAAAGGCGCCTTCAAAGCGAGCGATTCGGATATCGACTACCCGAACGAGTAAGATAATCGGGATATTTCAGATTTATTGGGGTTCGGGCGTGGTCGCTGATGGTCAACATTTCAGCGCTGAGTATTATCAGCGTTATTACCTTGATGGGGCCACGAGAGTCGCAGATCCTAAATATTTCAAGCGCTTAGCGTCTTTTATCGGTGCCTATGCACGGCTGCTAGACTTAAAAATCGGCTCAATCGTCGACCTAGGTTGCGGTACAGGTACGCTTAAGAAACCGCTACTTGGCGAATTTTCGCGGGTGACGTATGCAGGCGTTGAATTGAGTGCTTATGCGTGCGAGCGATATGGCTGGCAGCAAGCGTGCGCCAGCACCTACGAGACCGATAGCGCCATCGATCTGCTCATTTGCCACGATGTGCTGCAATATCTGGATGATGAGCTCGCGGCCAGCGCATTGCGCAATTTTGCCGCATTGACTGGTCAGTTACTGTATTTCAGCGTGCTAACAAAGGAAGATTGGCAGCTCCATGTCGATCAACATCTCACCGACGGGGACGTTTTTTTGCGCGAGGCAAACTGGTACCGCAAAAGGTTAAAAAACGCGTTCAAAAACCTTGGTGGCGGCATGTATCTTGCCCGCGGCAGCGAGGCCGTTGTGTACGCGTTGGAGTCTGGTCTTTAGTTTCGGCCAATATCCAACCTGGACAACTAGGCAGCGGGGATGAACCTTAAAGCCACGCCGTTATTGCACCAGCGCTCGCCCGTAGGCGCGGGGCCGTCTTCAAACACGTGGCCTTGATGGCCGCCACATCTGACGCAATGGTATTCGGTCCTAGGCCAGATCAATTTGTAGTCGGTTTTCGTTGAAAGATGATCTGGGATGCTAGTGAAAAAGCTCGGCCAGCCGGTACCGCTATCGTATTTCATATCAGAGGTGAAAAGTGGGAGATTGCAAGCCCGACACACAAATACGCCCGCGCGCTTCTCATCATTTAAAGGGCTAGTAAAAGCCGGTTCAGTGTCTTCTTCGAACAGCACCCGATAGGAGTCTTTTGGGAGCTCTTTCGCCCATTCGTCTGGTGACTTTTTTAACGGCGCGAGATCCGTCGCGAGTTCCGCCGACGTTGGTAACAACTTTTTCCAATCAGTCTGCATCATTTTGATAGAAGTCTGAGATTTGTTTGCGACAGAACCTAGCGGGTAGAGCGTGCCGGCCGCGGCCACGCCCGCTAATGTGGATAAAATAAATTGCCGTCTTTCCATCGCCCCAAATCCTCTAAATTTTCATGTGATAACGGTTTCGATTCCAGAAGGCTAAAATGGTTCCCGATATTTAGGGGGATGGTAGCCTAATTTGCGAAATAAGCGGCGAGGAACTCATCAAATGTGAGATCGTCGGCAGCTTCAACGGCGCGCTGTTCCTCTATCGACTGCGAGGCAACCCGACTGAGTTCTGCCCGCCTGTCATCCGTCAGATTGTTTTTTGCGAAGTAGTTTTGATAATCCTCGGATAAAGCTAACGCATATTTAGCAAACGGCATCTTGGCCTTCTGCATGCCTGTTAGCATTGAGGCTGACGGTAAACGGGAAAAATCCTCAAGCGCCGCTCTTTGTTGCGCCACAGCGTTGGCGTATTGCTTGGCACCAGTGCCTTCATCTAGGGCCGCTGCAATCACTTCAATTGAATCCAAAATTTCGTTCACCCATTCCGCGAGGGGTTTCGGCGATTGTTTGTACTGTAGCGCTAGTCCTGGTTGCCGACCGCGCAGCGCAACAGTTAATTCATTGTACTCAATTTCATGTTGCTCCGCATCGGATATCGCGGCACTTGGCTCGAGTAGGTTAAATAGTAGGAACGCCTCAAGAAAATGCATTTGCTCAATCGTAATACCAATCGGCGAAAATGCGTTCACGTCTAACGCCCTAATTTCCACATATTCCACGCCGCGGTCGCGCAATGCAGCGCTGGGTTTCTCGCCGCTATTGGTGGTTCGTTTTGGGCGGACGAAACTGTAGTACTCATTCTCGATCTGTAAGACATTCGTATTCAACTGCACATAATCGTCGCCATCTTTCACACCAATCGCTTCATACTCCGGGTAGGGGGTCTGTATTGCGCGCAGTAAGCTCGACACATACGAATCTAACTCATCATACGAGACCCTGAGTGCGGATTGATTTTTGTTTTTGTAGCCAATGTCACTCATTCGTAGAGATGTGGCGTAAGGTAAATAATGAGTGCCCGCATCGAATTCTTTAAAACGTGTTGTGCGCCCCCCTAAAAACGACTTACACACCGTAGGTGAATTACCGAATAAAAAAGGGACTAACCAACCAGTGCGCCTGAAATTTCTGATAAGGCCAAAATACTGCTCATCAATAAATTCGCGGAGACTGCCGGCATCGTCTTCTTCTTCTTGCAAAACGGCCCACAAATCCAACGGTACGGAATAGTTGAAATGAACGCCCGCGATGGCCTGCATTCGACGGCCGTAGCGGTAGTCCAAGCCAACACGATAAACGTGTTTCATCTTTCCAATATTCGATTGTCCGTACTCAGCAATTGGGATCGATTGGTCGTCGCCCACGGCGCACGGCATGCTGGCCGACCAAAGCACCTCTCCTTCAGGTATGTTTTCGAACAAATATTGATGAAG